>JBOFLR010000519.1:0-14240 GCA_051657965.1 Dermatophilaceae bacterium | reverse complement strand
GCCCGGGCGGTGAGCACGATGACCGGCAGGCTGCTCCCCTCCTGGCGCAGCCGCCGGCAGACCTCGAGCCCGTCCATCTTCGGCAGGCCGAGATCGAGCACGAGAAGATCGGGCTGTTCCAGCGCCGCCTCGAGCGCCGTCTGACCGTCGATGCACACCTGCACGTCGTAACCCTCACGACGCAGCGCACGCGCCAGCGGATCGGAGATCGCCGGGTCGTCCTCGGCAAGCAGCACCGTCGTCATGTGCGCATGGTAGTCAGCCTGTGCCGCTGCGCGGGCCGACACGGGGGTCGGCGCGGCGGCCGGTGGATGCGCGGCGCAGCTCGTGCAGCGTGACGACGCCGATGCCGCGCAGCATCCGGCGGCGTCGCTCGATGGCCACGAAACCCGACAGCTGCCCGAGTACCGCGGCCATGTCGTCGTCGACATAGACCGTGCCCGTGGGTGTCACCGCGGTGATCCGACTCGCCTTGTTCACCGTCATCCCGAACACGTCGCCGAGGCGCGACACCACCCGGCCGTGGGACAACCCGACGCGCACGGGAGGGAGCAGGTCGTCCTCGGCCATCGCGTCGACCAGGTCCAGGGCGATCGCGGATGCCGCGGCCGCGTCGGTGTGCACGAAGAGCACCTCGTCACCGACGGTCTTGATCACCCGGCCGCCGTGCTCGGTGACGACATCGCTCGCGAGCAGCTCGAAGTGCTGGACCAGCCGGGCGAGCTGGCGCTCGCTCATCCGCCGCACGAACTGGGTGAACGACACCAGGTCGGCGAAGCCGACGGAGCGCACCGGAGCCGACGGGTCGGAGCGCAGCGCCGGGTCGGAGTCGGCGATCATCCGCTGCAGCGCCCCGGTGAGATGCCGGCGCCAGACGTAGACGAGCAGCGGGTCGAGGTCGTCACCGAGGCGGGTGAGCAGCTCGGCCGTGGCCGCGGCGACACCGGGGTCGGGCACCGACCGGGTGTCCCGGCCGGCACCGTCGTGGCCCGGACCGTCGGGCGCGAGATCAGCCGGC
Organism: Dermatophilaceae bacterium; assembly: GCA_051657965.1. Lineage (GTDB taxonomy): Bacteria > Actinomycetota > Actinomycetes > Actinomycetales > Dermatophilaceae > JBOFLG01. The sequence continues at coordinate 13,222 of JBOFLR010000519.1, read as the reverse complement.
GCGAGCTCGTCCGGCGCGAGCTCGTCGGGGGCGGTGGACGCGAGCGTCTCGGCGACCAGCTGGGTCTGCCACACGGCGAGCCGGTCGGCAGTACGGGCGAACGCCCGCGTCATCCCCAGTGCGAGCTCCTCGCTCACCCCGCCCTCCCCGACGAGACGGACCACCCGCTGCAACGCCTCGCGGTCGGCCTCGGTGAACATCGCCTCGTCGTCATCCACCACCTGGAAACCCATGGCGTGCCAGAACCGGCGCGCCGTGGCGGCCGGCACCGAGGCGCCGGCCGATACCTCGGCGCCTCCCATCGACGCCGGCCGGCCGAGCAGACTGCGCTCGACCCGGCCGGGCAGGTCCTCGTCGTGCGTCATCCCCTCGTCGCCGTGCGTCATCCATCGCCTCCCGGGCGCACGTGCACGACGTCGCCGGCGGAGAGCGCGGTGGTGGTGCCGTCGCGGGTGCGCAGCACCAGTCTGCCGTCCGCGTCGACCCCGGTGGCGGTCCCGCGGAGAACGCGTGCGGCGGGCAGGTGCACCTCGACCGGGCGGCCGACGGTGCCGCACGCCGCCCGGTAGGCGGATGACGACGGTCCTCCCGGCCCGGTGTCCTCGTCGAGGAGTGCGGCCAGGTGGGTGAGCCAGGAGGTCAGCAGGTCGGCCCGGTCGACACCGGGGGCGCCCGCAGCCCGAAGCGAGGTGGCGGTGTCGAGGGGGAGGTCGGCGCGGTCGGTGTCGACGTTGACGCCGAGACCGACGACGACCCCGTCCGGGGTCCACTGCGCGAGCAGGCCGGCGAGCTTGCGGTCACCGTCATCGGGCACGAGGAGGTCGTTGGGCCACTTGAGGGATGCCGCCACGCCCGCCACCTCGGCGACCGCGCGCTGCGCCGCCAGGCCGGCGAGCAGCGGCACCCAGGCCGGCCCGGACGGCGGTGCCGGAACCAGCACCGACACCGCGAGAGCAGTCCTGGGGGTGGTGGACCACGCGCGACCGAGGCGACCGCGCCCGGCATCCTGATGTTCGGCGACGACCACCCGCCACCGCCTCGGGCGGGCGCTGACCTCGTCGTTCGTCGAGCCGAGCCGGTCGAACACCTCGACCGGTCGCCAGGGGCCGGCCGGGCGCACGCGAGCGGGGTCGAGACGGCTGAGCGGCCGCGACGTGCGGCGAGGGTCAGGTCCGCTCACCGTGGCAAGGCTAGGCTCGGCGCATGTCGAGCGACACCCACGCCATCGGCGGCACCGACGTCGCGGCCGACATCGACACCTCGACCACGGCCGGCAAGCTCGCCGACCTGAAGCGGCGGGTGGCGCTGGTGGCGAACGCCGGATCCGAGCGGGCCGTCGAGAAACAGCACTCCCGGGGGAAGAAGACCGCTCGCGAGCGGCTCGACCTGCTGCTCGACGAGGGCTCGTTCGTCGAGATGGACAAGTACGCGCGGCACCGGTCGACGGCGTTCGGGCAGGACCACACCCGTCCGTACGGCGACGGCGTGGTCACCGGGTACGGCACCGTCGACGGGCGCACCATCGCGGTGTTCGCCCAGGACTTCACCGTCTTCGGCGGGTCGCTCGGCGAGGTGTTCGGCGAGAAGATCTGCAAGGTCATGGACTTCGCGATGAAGATCGGGTGCCCGGTCGTCGGGCTCAACGACTCCGGCGGCGCCCGCATCCAGGAGGGGGTGGTCTCGCTCGGGCTGTACGGCGAGATCTTCCGGCGCAACGTCCACGCGAGCGGGGTCGTCCCGCAGATCTCGCTCGTCATGGGGCCGTGCGCAGGCGGCGCGGTCTACTCGCCCGCGATCACCGACTTCACCGTCATGGTCGACCAGACGTCGCACATGTTCATCACCGGGCCCGACGTCATCCGCACCGTCACCGGCGAGGAGGTCGGGTTCGAGGAGCTCGGTGGGGCCCGTACCCACAACACCAAGTCCGGGGTGGCGCACTACATGGGCACCTCGGAGGAGGACGCCGTCGACTACGTCAGGGCGCTGCTGTCCTACCTGCCGTCGAACACCATGGAGGACCCGCCGGTGTTCGGCGGCGAGAACGACCTGGGGGTCTCCGACACCGACCGCAGTCTGGACACGCTCGTCCCCGACAGCCCGAACGTGCCGTACGACATCCGGGTCGCGATCGAGGCGGTGCTCGACGACGGCGAGTTCCTCGAGGTGCAGCCGTTGTTCGCGCCGAACATCACCACCGGCTTCGGGCGGGTCGAGGGACGGTCCGTCGGCGTGGTCGCCAACAACCCGATGCAGCTGGCCGGCACCCTCGACATCGACGCCTCCGAGAAGGCCGCCCGGTTCGTGCGCACGTGCGACGCGTTCAACGTGCCGGTGCTCACCTTCGTCGACGTGCCCGGCTTCCTGCCCGGCACCGACCAGGAGTGGGACGGCATCATCCGCCGCGGCGCCAAGCTCATCTACGCCTACGCCGAGGCCACCGTGCCGCTGGTCACCGTCATCACCCGGAAGGCGTACGGCGGGGCCTACGACGTCATGGGGTCCAAGCATCTCGGCGCCGACATCAACCTCGCCTGGCCGACCGCGCAGATCGCCGTCATGGGCGCGCAGGGCGCGGTGAACATCCTCTACCGCAAGGAGCTCAAGGCGGCCGCCGACCGTGGCGAGTCGGTCGACGACGCGCGCGCGGCGTTCGTCGCCCAGTACGAGGAGGCCCTCGCCAACCCCTACGTCGCCGCCGAGCGCGGGTACGTCGACACGGTCATCACCCCGTCGAACACCCGCATGAACGTCACCAAGGCGCTGCGGGCGCTGCGCACCAAACGCGAGGCGTTGCCGCCGAAGAAGCACGGCAACATGCCCCTGTGATGGCTTCGCAGGCTCAGCCCTCTCACGGGACCCGCCCTGTGATGGCTTCGCAGGCTCAGCCCTCTCACGGGACCCGCCCTGTGATGGCTTCGCAGGTTCAGCCCTCCCACGGGACCCGCCCGATGACACCACGCGGCGAGGTGGGTCATGAGGGAGAGGTGGCGGGCGTCATCCGCGTGCGTGGTGGCGCGACCCCCGAGGAGGTCGCCGCCGTGGTGGCGGTGCTGGCGACGCTGTCCAGTGCCGGCGCCGACGTGCCGGATGGCGCACGCAGCCCGGTCGGAGTGGACCGCAGGACCGGCCGTTGGGGCGGCCCGAGGGCGGCGATCCGGCATCCTCTCGACCACGCGCCCGGCGCCTGGCAGCGCACCTACCGCACCTGACCCGCGCCGGGCGGCCGAGCCGTCGTCCACGAGGGTCGGTCGACGCGACCTACCGCGCAGTAACCGGGGTCGCAACCCCGAGTCCTGCGTGGTAGCGCGCGCTGCTGGCTGCAGCACCCCACGGGGTGGGCCGAGTCCGCCCGGGCACGGGTCAAGCTCGGGTGCGGCGGGCGAGCGTCGCCTCGAGCTCCGCGTGGTGCTCGGCACCCAGGACCCGGGAGTCGACGACGCGCCGGGCCTGCTCGACGTCGCCCATCGACGCCCGGAACACGTCGGGCACCACGACACCGTGGCTCGGCCGGTCGACCACCGTCACCACGTCGTCGGCCGTGATCGTCCCCGGCTCGACGACGGCGAGGTAGGCACCGGTGCGGCCCCGCTCGGCGAAGCGGCGTACCCAGCCGCGCTCGCCCATCCACGCCGCGAACGTCGCACACGGGGTGCGCGGCCCGGTGACCTCGAGCAGCGCCGTGCCCACCCGCCAGCGCTCGCCGACCAGGGCCTGGTCCACGTCGACGTCGACCGTCGTGAGGTTCTCGCCGAACATCCCGTCGTGGAGGTCGCGACCGAGCGCGGCGGCCCACCAGTCGAGCTCCTCGCGGGCGAACGCGTACACCGCCTGGTTCGACCCGCCATGGTGCCTGCGCTCGACCACGTCGTCGCCGACCACGCCGCTGCCCAGCCCGCCGCGCCTCGGCCCCGGGTCGCGCACCTCGATCGAGACCACCGGCCGCTTGTCGATCGCGCTGGCGCCACCGCGAGGCCGGATGCCGTCCCGCGGCCTTCCCACATTCACCGACCGCACCCGAGCCTCCATGGCAGCACAGGGTAGGCGCACCCGAGGCCGGTCGAAAACCCGTAAGCCCCGCGTCATCCGGCTCGGGTAGCGTCGCGACGCGTGAGCGAGCCCACCACCAGCACCCGCCGACCCACTGCCGTCGACGTCGTCGCCGAGGCGTACTTCGACGCCGCCGTCGCCGCCTCCCCCATCGAGGCCACCTACCTCGGCGTCCCGGGCGGCGAGACCGAGCTCGACGACCTCTCCCCCGACGGGTACGCCCACCACGCCGAGCTCTCCCGCGACACCCTCCGTCGACTCGACGAGGTCGACCCCGCCGACGACGTCGACCGGGTCACCGTCGGGGCGATGCGCGAGCGGCTGGGCCTGGTGGTCGAGACGCACGAGGCCGGGTACGACCGGATGGAGCTCAACGTCATCGCCTCACCGCTGCAGAGCTGTCGCGACGTCTTCGACCTCATGCCCACCGCCACCCAGGACGACTGGGCCACCATCGCCACCCGCCTCACCAGGGTGCCCACGGCACTCGGGCAGTACGCCATCACGTTGCGCGAGTCCGCCGACCGTGGCCTGGTCACCCCGCGCCGGCAGGTGGCCGAATGCATCCGGCAGTGCCACGAGCTGACCACCGACGACGGGTTCTTCGCCGGCTTCCTCGCGGGCGCGAGGGCCGGCGAGGACGATCTCGCCGATGCCGTACGCGCCGACCTCGAGCGGGGCGTCACCGCTGCCGCCGACGCCTATCGCCGGTTCGCCGACGACCTGCGCGAGCACCTGCTGGGCCGGGCACCCGAGGCCGACGCCTGCGGCCGCGAACGGTACGGGCTGGCATCCCGGGCCTTCCTCGGCGCGACCGTCGACCTCGAGGAGACCTACGCCTGGGGGCAGGAGGAGCTGGCCCGCATCACCGCCGAGATGGAGGTGACGGCTGGGCGCATCCGACCCGGCGCCACTGTCAAGGAGGCCATCGACCACCTCGACCGTGACCCGGTGTACGTGCTGCACGGCACCGACGCCCTCCGCGCGTGGATGCAGGGCAAGGCCGACGAGGTCATCGACGCGCTGGCCGGCACCCACTTCGACATCCCCGACCCGGTGCGCACCATCGAGTGCCGCATCGCCCCCACCCAGACCGGCGGCATCTACTACACCGGCCCGAGCGACGACTTCTCCCGGCCGGGTCGCATGTGGTGGAGCGTGCCAAAAGGGGTCACCGAGTTCGGCACCTGGCGCGAGCTGACCACCGTCTACCACGAGGGCGTGCCCGGTCACCATCTCCAGGTCGCCCAGACCATCTACCGTCGCGAACTGCTGAACCGGTGGCGCCGGATGATGTGCTGGACGAGCGGACACGGCGAGGGCTGGGCGCTCTACGCCGAGCGGCTGATGGCCGAGCTCGGGTACATGAACGACCCCGGCAACTACCTCGGCCTGCTCGACGGTCAGTCGCTGCGCGCGGCCCGCGTCGTCCTCGACATCGGGGTGCACTGCGGCCTCGAGGCGCCCGCCGAGGTCGGCGGCGGTGACTGGACGTACGACAAGGCCTGGCAGTTCCTCACCGCGCACGCCAACCAGGGCGAGGAGCAGCTGCGCTTCGAGCTGCACCGCTACCTCGGCTGGCCGGGGCAGGCGCCGAGCTACAAGATCGGCGAGCGGCTCTGGATGCAGATGCGCGACGAGGCCGCCGCCCGCGACGGGGACGCGTTCTCCCTGAAGGACTTCCACCGCCGCGCCCTCGATGTCGGCTCGGTCGGCCTCGATGTCCTGCGTCGGGCGGTGCTCTCCTGAGCCCCGAGGAGACTGGACACCGCCGGATGACGCCCGCCCACGCGGAGCGTGGGACCCGCCGGGGGCTTCACCCCTCGGACTCCCCCCGACTGCCTCCCGCCTCCCGGGTTCCGCAGGGCACCCGCTCGCGGTCGTACACGTCATCCGGCGAGAATCCCTGACGTGGATCTCGCCCTCACCGTCGTCGCCATCGTCCTCACCGTCGTCGTCGTCGGACGGCTCACCGAACGGCTCGGCATCGCCCTGCCCGTCGTGCTCCTCGTGGTGGGCGGCGCCGCGTCGTTCGTGCCCGGCATCCCCCTCGTCGAGCTGTCGCCCGAGCTCGTGCTGTTCGGCCTGCTGCCCCCGCTGCTCTACTCGGCGGCGATCTCGAGCTCGCTGCTCGACATCAAGGCCAACCGCTGGCCGATCCTCGGCCTGTCGGTGGGGCTGGTGGTGTTCACCGCGGCCGGGGTGGCGGTCGTGGCGTCGGTGCTGCTGCCGATCTCGTTCGCGCTGGCGTTCGCGCTCGGGGCGATCGTCGCGCCCCCCGACGCGGTCGCGGCCACCGCGGTCGCCCGGCGGATCGGGCTCCCGCGGCGGGTCACCACCATCCTCGAGGGCGAGTCGCTGCTCAACGACGCCACCGCGCTGGTGTCGCTGCGCACCGCGCTCGCGGCGGCCGGCATCGCCGCCCACGGCACCGAGCTCGAGGAGGTGACCGCGATGTCGGTCACCGTCGACCTGCTCGTCGCCGCGGTCGGCGGTGCGGCCGTCGGCGCGGCGGTGGCGTTCGTCGTGGGTTGGTTGCGCAGCCGGGTCCGCGAGGTGCCCGCCGACACGGCACTGTCGCTCGTGGCGCCGTACGCCTCCTTCGTCCTCGCCGAGCAGATCCACGCCTCCGGGGTGGTGGCCGTCGTCACGACCGGGTTGCTGCTCGCCCACCGCGCACCGCTGCAGCAGACGGCGGCGTCGCGCCTGTCCGAACGGGTCAACTGGTCGAGCATCACCTACGTGCTCGAGAACGCGGTGTTCCTCCTCATCGGGCTGCAGGTCGCCACCCTGGTCGCCGATGTCGAGGAGGGCGAGCTCACCCCGGGTCGCACGCTGGTGGTCGCTCTCGTGGTGCTGTTCGTGTGTCTCGTGCTGCGTCCGGTCTGGATGCTGCCCGCGACGATGCTCATCGCCCGTCTCGACGCCCGCACCGACCCCGGGCTCGACCGCCGGCAGCGCCTGCGCGGCGCGCTCGTGGGCTCCTGGGCCGGCATGCGTGGCGTCGTCACGCTCGCCGCCGCCCTCACCCTTCCGGAGGAGACCCCGCTGCGGGCCGAGCTCGTCGTCATCGCCCTCGTGGTCACGGTCGGGACGCTGCTGCTCCAGGGGACCACGCTGCCGGTGGTGGCCAGCGGCCTCGACGTGCGTGGGCCGGATCCGCGTGAGGACGCGCTCGCCGAGGCCACCGTCGTCGGCGCCACCACCGGCGCCGGGCTGCGTGCGCTGGAGTCCGACCCCGATGCCGACCCGGAGATCGTCGGCATCATCCGCGACCAGTCCGCGGCCCGGGTCAACCGTGGCTGGGAGCGTCTCGGGACGCTCGGGCCGTCGTCCGCCGAGACCCCGAGCGAGGCCCAGGCCCGCCTGCGGACCGCGATGATCGCGATCGAGCGGGCCGAGCTGATGCGCATCCGCGACTCCGGCGACGTCGACCACCAGGTGCTCACCAGCGTGCTGGCCCGCCTCGACGCCGAGGAGGCCGCCCTCGGCTGGGTGCGCGAACGCGGTGGCCGGCTGCACGAGTCGCTCCTGCGTCCCCCGGAGCGCGGACCGAGCGGGTGTCAGCACCTCGACTCCCTCGATGCGCCGCGGCCGCCCGGCAGCGCCGAGGGGTGCGAGGAGTGCCTGGCGAACGGCACCCGGTGGGTGCACCTGCGCTCGTGCGAGACCTGCGGACATGTCGGATGCTGCGACTCCTCGCCGGAGCGGCACGCCGCCGCGCACCACCGCGCGACCGACCACCCGGTGATGCGCAGCATCGAACCCGGCGAGGCGTGGCGCTGGTGCTACGTCGACGAGGTCCTCGGCTGAGCTGATGTCTCCGGGTCTCGACCGACTCCGGAGCGCGGGGTGCCGGGCGCGCGGCATCCTGCCCGATCGGCACCCCGCGGCATCCTGCCCGATCGGCACCCCGCGGCATCCTGCCCGATCGGCACCCCCACCGGCCGGCGAGCGCCGCTGCCTCGTAGGTTGGCCGGATGACGCCCGCCCACCTCGTCCTGGCCTCCGCCTCACCGGCTCGGCTCGCCACCTTGCGCTCGGCCGGGGTCGAGCCGGAGGTCCGCGTGTCCGAGGTCGACGAGGACGCCGTCGTCGCGGATGCCGAACGCACCGCCGGCGCACCGCTGGCCGCCGAGGACGTCGCACTGCTCCTCGCTCGGGCCAAGGCGGAGGACGTGGTCACGGCGCTCGCGGACGGTGACCACGCGTCATCCGCCCTGGTGCTCGGCTGCGACTCGGTGCTCGACCTGGACGGCGACGTGCACGGCAAGCCGGCCGACGGCGCCGAGGCGGTGGCTCGCTGGCGCCGGATGCGCGGCCGGTCGGGCACCTTGCACACCGGGCACTGGCTGGTCGACACCCGCGACCCGGATGACGGCGGCACGGCCGGGATGCTGGGCAGCACGGCATCCACGGTCGTGCACTTCGCCGACCTCACCGACATCGAGATCGACGCCTACGTCGCCACCGGTGAGCCGCTGCGCGTGGCCGGCGCGTTCACCCTCGACGGCCTGGGCGGGCCCTACGTCGTCGGCATCGAGGGCGACCCGCACAACGTCGTCGGGGTGTCGTTGCCGCTGGTCCGCGACCTGCTCGCCGAACTCGGCGTCCCCTGGCACACGTTGCGCACCGAGCCCGGAACGACCCGGTTCCGTCCGGGCGAACGTGGGTGAACCACGTCGCTGAGCCGAGGATCTTCACCCACGTCCCGGTACGGCCCAGCCACGGCCCAGCCCGTCAGACGGGCGGGATGTCGCGGCGCTTGGTGGCGACGTGCCGGTCGCGGCGCGCGGCGTAGCGCAGCCGCCGCACCAGCTCGCCGCGCAGCTCGTCGGCCTCGACGACGTGGTCGATCACGAGGTCGGCGGCGAGCCGCTCGAGGTCGACGTCCTCCTCGTACTCCGCGCGGCGAGCGGCGACGAATGCGTCGCGCGCCTCGGGCCCCTCCGCCTGTTCCACCTCGGCGATCGTGTTGGCGTACACCGCGTTCACCGCCGCCTCCGGGCCCATGACCGCGATCCGTGCGGTCGGCAGAGCGAGCGTGGCGTCGGGGGCGAACCCCGGCCCGCCCATCGCGTACAGCCCTGCGCCGTAGGCCTTCCGGAGCACGACGCACACCTGCGGCACGGTCGCCGAGGCCACGGCCGAGACCATCTTGGCGCCGTGCCGGATGATGCCGCCGCGCTCGACCTCGGAGCCGATCATGAAGCCCGGCACGTCGGCGAGGTAGACGAGCGGCACGCCGTACGCGTCGCACGTCCAGATGAAGCGGGCCGCCTTGTCGGCGGAGTCCGCGAAGAGCACCCCGCCCTTGACCGCGGAGTTGTTCGCGAGGATGCCGACGCTCTCACCTTCCAGCCGGCCGAACCCGACGACCAGCTCGGCCGCGAAGAGCGGCTTGACTTCGAAGAAGCTGTGCTCGTCGACGAGGCCGTCGACGACCTCGTGGACGTCGAACGGCTGGCTCTCTCGCTCGGGCACGGTGGCGCGGGTCAGCGGCCGGGCCGGCTCCTCGGGGTGGTACGTCGGCAGCGGCGCGTGCCAGCTCTCCGGGAGGTAGGAGAACCACAGCTTGGCCAGCTCGATCGCCTCGGCGTCGTCGTGCGCGAGCAGGTCGCCGACGCCCGAGACGGTGCAGTGCATCCGCGCGCCGCCCATCTCCTCGAGGCTGACCTTCTCGCCGACGACCATCTCGGCCATCCGCGGGCTGCCGAGGTACATCGAGGCGTTGCCCTCGACCATGACGACAAGGTCGCAGAAGCTGGGGATGTACGCGCCGCCCGCCGCCGAGGGGCCGAAGAGGCAGCAGACCTGCGGCACCTTCCCGGAGAGGGCCACCTGGTTGTGGAAGATATGCCCGGCGCCCCGCCGGCCCGGGAACATCTCGACCTGGTCGGTGATCCGCGCCCCGGCGCTGTCGACGAGCCAGAACACCGGCAGCTCCTCGCGCAGCGCCGCCTCGGTGGCCCGGACGATCTTCTCGACGGTGCGCGCACCCCACGAGCCCGCCTTGACGGTGGGGTCGTTCGCGATGACGACGACGGCTCGGCCGTCGACGGTGCCGCGACCGGTGACGACGCCGTCGGCCGGCAGCCCGGCCGCGAGGGCGTTCGCGTAGCGGCCGTCCTCGACGAAGGAGCCCTCGTCGAGCAGCAGTGCGATCCGGTCGCGGACATAGAGCTTGTGCTGGCCCGCGAGCTTGGTCGCGGCCTTCTCCGTCGGCGCGGATGACGCCTCGCGCGCCTTCTCCAGGCGCGCCCGGACGTCGGTTACCCGCGGGTCGGAGCCGACCGCGACATCCCCTCCGTGCCCTGCGTCTCCGTACCCGGCGTCTCTGTGCCCCGCGTCTCCGTACCCGGCGTCCCTGTGCCCCGCGTCTCCGTACCCTGCGTCGCCTCCCCGGTGATCTGGGCGCGGGCCGGGCTCGGTGCCGTCGACGCCGCTCATGCCGGCAGGCCGAGGCCCTTGGCGAGGACCATCCGCTGCACCTCGGAGGTGCCCTCGCCGATCTCGAGGATCTTCGCGTCGCGGTAGAAGCGCGCCACCGGGTACTCCTCCATGAACCCGTTGCCGCCGAACACCTGGGTGGCGATCCGGGTGGCGTCGACGGCGGCCTCGGAGGTGTAGAGCTTGGCCTTCGCCGCGGCTTGTGTGACCTGCTCGCCGGACCGCCGCCCGGCCTCGTGCTCGTCCTTGAGCCACGCGGCCCGGTAGGTGAGCAACCGGGCGGTCTCCTCCATGACGGCGAGGTCGGCGATGCGGAACGCGACGCCCTGGTTGGCGCCGATCGGCCGGCCGAACGCGGTGCGCACTTTCGCGTAGGCGGTGGCCTCCTCGCGCATGCGGGTGATCAGGCCGAGGGCGAGGGCGCTGATGGCGATGCGCCCGTCATCCAACGTCTTGAGGAACTGCGAGAAGCCGCGGCCGCGTGCGCCGAGGAGGTTCTCGGCCGGCACGCGGCAACCGTCGAGGGAGAGGCCGTGGGTGTCGGAGCTGTTCCAGCCCAGCTTGTCGTAGGCCGGCTCGACGGTGAACCCCGGTGTGCCGGAGGGGACCAGGATCGCCGAGATCTCCGCGCGGCCGTCATCCGTCGTGCCGGTGCGCGCGGTGACCGTGACGACCGAGGTGATCGGCGTGCCCGAGTTGGTGATGAACGCCTTGGCGCCGTCGACCACCCAGTGGTCGCCGTCGAGCACCGCCCGCGTGCGGGTGGCGCCGGCGTCGGAGCCGGCATCGGGCTCGGTGAGGCCGAACCCGGCGAGCGCGCGCCCCGACACGAGGTCGGGCAGCCACCGCTCCTTCTGCGTGTCGGTGCCGTAGGTGAGGATCGGGTTGATGCCGAGGCCGACCCCGGCCGAGAGGGTGATGCCGATCGACTGGTCGACCCGGCCGAGCTCCTCGATCGCGACACACAGGCTGGTGAACCCCCCGCCCTCGCTCGCCTCGAGGGACCCCCCGTACTGCTCGGGCACGACGAGACCGAACAGCCCGAGGTCGCCCAGCAGCGGCACGAGCTCGGCCGGGAAGTGGTGGTCGCGGTCCCACTTCGCGACGTGCGGTTCGACCGCGTCGGCGGCGAACTCGCGCACGATGGCGCGGAACTCCTCGTGCTCTTCGCTGAGCTCGAACATCGGGCGCTCCTTCGCACTGCGGCCGCACCGGGTCGCGGCGGCGGCGGGATCGGCGTCATCGTCTTGACGTTGACGTAAACGTAAAGCAATACTCCCGGGCATGCCAACCCGCGGCGCCACCTCGACCGCCACCGCTCGCCGCCGGGCGGCACCGGATACCGGCGACGACCGTATCGACGACCGCGTCGCCGGCCGCGTCGACAGTGAGCACCGCAACGACCGCGACGGCCGCGCACACCGCGACGACGCCGAACACCGTGGCGACCCTGAACCCACGTGGACGATCGCCGAGGTCGCCGAGGAGTTCGGCGTCACGCACCGCACGGTGCGCCACTACGAGCAGCTCGGGCTGATCACGCCCGAGCGCCGCGGCACGACCCGCGTCTACCACCGGCGCGACCGCACCAGGCTCGAACTCATCCTGCGCGGCAAGCGGCTCGGGTTCCCGCTCGAGGAGATCCGTACGATCATCGGCCTCTACGACGTGCCACGCGGCAAACGCTCCCAGCTCGAGTACGTGCTCGCCCAGGTCGACGAGCGGCGCGCCGACCTCGAGCAGCGCCGCCACGACATCGAGGCCGCCCTGACCGAGCTCGAGGGCTTCGAGCGCCGCTGCCGCGAGGAGCTGCGCCGGCTGCGATGACACCACGGCATCCGGTGCGACGCGGCTCCCCGACCTCCCACCCGAGGGCCGGGTTGACCTTCACACGGTGGGAGGGATTGTGCTGGATGACGTGATGCTCAGGATCGGACATGTCGCACGTACGACCGGGGTGTCCCGGCGGATGCTGCGGCACTGGGAGGACGTCGGCCTGCTCGCACCGGCCGCCGTCGACCCGGTGAGCGGCTATCGACGGTACGCACCGAGCCAGGTGGGTCGGGTGCGGGCGATCGCCTCGCTACGCGCCGCCGGCTTCGGGCTCGAGGCCATCGCGGACCTGCTCGGCGAGGCGCTGTCCGAGCAGCAGCTCGTCGAGCTGTTGGAGGGGCGGGAGAACGAGCTCGTCGCGGAGATCGACCAGGCGTCGACCCGCTTGGGCGACGTGCGTCGGCGCCTGGACTCCCTCCGGAGAGGACACCGCACGATGGGCAGTCTCCACATCGCCTCGTTGCCGGGCCTGCGTCTGGCCGCCGTCCAGACGGCGGTCGGTGACGAGTCCGAGATCAGCGAGGCGGTCACCGACCTGCTGGCGCGGCTCCGCGAGAAGATCGTCGCCGCAGAGCACCCCGACGCCGAGATCGTCCTCACCTACGACGGGACGTCCGAGGACGTCATCGTCGTCACCGCCGGGGTCGAGGATGCCGACCTCCCGGGGCTGACCGACGTCGAGGTGGCCGCCGCCGACACCGGGGTGACCGTGCGCCTGGAACCGCCGCCCCTCGCCGTCGGGGATGCCTGGATCGCCCTCGACGCCCGCGTGGAGCGGGCCGGGCTGGCCACCTGCGGCGTGTACCGCCAGACCGTCACCGGTGGCGCGGTGATCCTCCAGGCTCCGGTGCGCCCGCTGTAGTCGTTCAGGCGCACGCGTCGTTCGGGC
>JBOFLR010000518.1:0-6483 GCA_051657965.1 Dermatophilaceae bacterium | reverse complement strand
CAGGAGATCAGCGCCCGCATCCTGCAGAAGCTCAAGCGGGATGCCGAGAGCTACCTCGGCGAGACCATCACCGACGCCGTCATCACCGTCCCGGCGTACTTCGACGACCACGAGCGCCAGGCGACCAAGGAGGCCGGCGAGATCGCGGGCCTGAACGTGCTGCGCATCGTCAACGAGCCGACCGCCGCGGCCCTGGCCTACGGCCTCGACAAGGGCAAGGAGGACGAGCTCATCCTCGTCTTCGACCTCGGTGGCGGCACCTTCGACGTCTCCCTCCTCGAGGTCGGCAAGGACCCCGAGGACGGCTTCTCCACCATCCAGGTGCGCGCCACCAGCGGTGACAACCAGCTCGGCGGCGACGACTGGGACGAGCGCATCGTCGGCCACCTGCTCACCACGGTGAAGACCTCGAGCGGGGTCGACCTCGCCAAGGACAAGATCGCCATGCAGCGCCTGCGCGACGCGGCCGAGCAGGCGAAGAAGGAGCTGAGCTCGGCCACGAGCACCAACATCAGCCTCCAGTACCTCTCGATGAGCGAGAACGGCCCGATCCACCTCGACGAGTCGCTCACCCGCGCCCAGTTCGAGCAGATGACCAAGGACCTCCTCGACCGCGCCAAGCAGCCGTTCCAGAACGTCATCCGCGACGCCGGCATCAGCCTGTCCGACATCGACCACGTCGTGCTCGTCGGCGGCTCCACCCGGATGCCGGCCGTCTCCGGCCTGGTCAAGGAGCTCACCGGCGGCAAGGAGCCCAACAAGGGCGTCAACCCGGATGAAGTGGTGGCCCTCGGTGCCTCCCTCCAGGCCGGCGTGCTCAAGGGCGAGCGCAAGGACGTCCTCCTCATCGACGTCACCCCGCTCAGCCTCGGCATCGAGACCAAGGGCGGGCTGTTCACCAAGCTCATCGAGCGCAACACCGCCATCCCCACCAAGCGCAGCGAGGTGTTCTCCACCGCCGAGGACAACCAGCCGAGCGTGCTCATCCAGGTGTTCCAGGGCGAGCGCGAGATCGCGCAGCAGAACAAGCCGCTCGGCACGTTCGAGCTGTCCGGGATCGCACCCGCGCCGCGTGGCGTGCCGCAGGTCGAGGTCACCTTCGACATCGACGCGAACGGCATCGTCAACGTGTCCGCGAAGGACCGCGGCACCGGCAAAGAACAGAAGATCACCATCTCCGGCGGGTCCGCCCTGTCGAAGGAGGAGATCGAGCGGATGGTCAAGGATGCCGAGGCACACGCGGAGGAGGACAAGAAGCGCCGCGAGGAGACCGAGGCGCGCAACACCGGTGAGTCGCTGGTGTTCTCGACCGAGAAGTTCCTCTCCGAGTCCGGCGACAAGGTCGACGCCGAGCTGCGCACACCGGTCGACGAGGCTCTCGCAGACCTCAAGGAGGCCATCAAGCCCGAGTCGGCGGTGTCGGCCCAGGACATCTCGGCCAAGATCGACGCCCTCAACACGGCCAGCCAGGCGATGGGCGCAGCGATGTACGCCGCCGCGGCCGAACAGGGCGACCAGGGAGACCAGGGAAGCCAAGGCGAGTCCGGCGCGGCATCCGACGGCGGTCGACCGGGCGGAGACGCCGCCGCCGACGACGATGTCGTCGACGCCGAGGTGGTCGAGGACGATGCCGACAAGGAGAAGAAGTGACCCAGCCCGCCGACCCCGCGGACCCGCGCGAGAAACTCGCGCCGGTCGAGGCGCGGGCCCCACGCGCCCGCGCCGAGCATGGCACCCGCGCGTCGGATGCCGGGAGCTCACCGGATGCTCCCGCGTCATCCGACGTGGTCGCGGACCTGGGCGAGGTGACGGACTCGGGCGGTGACGTGGCGGACGGTGACGTGGCGGACGACGGTGGAGCGCGCCCCCGCGAGCGGGAGGTGCCCCCGGACGAGGGCGCCGACGTCGGTAGCATCACGCCGAGTATCGATCAGCCCGGCGACCTCGAGCAGGGCAGTACCGAGCCGGATGACACCGAGTCCGTCGGCGACGGCGAGGAGGCGGCCCGGAGCGGCGCCGGGGCCACCCTCGCCGACCCGGCCGACGCCGGAGGCGAGCCGGGCGACGTCGACGCGCAGCGTCGGTCCGCCGGCGGTGACCTCGCCGCTGAGCGGCTCGCCGACCTCCAGCGGCTCCAGGCCGAATACGTCAACTACAAGCGGCGGGTCGACCGCGACCGTACGGTCGTCCAGGCGCGTGCGGTGCGCGACGTCCTGGAGTCCCTACTCCCCGTGCTGGACGACCTCCACCTCGCCCGCGAGCACGGCGATCTCGCCGGCGGGCCGTTCGCGGCCATCGCCGACAAGCTCGAGGCGACACTCGCCAGGTATGGCCTCGAGCGCTTCGGCACCAGGGGCGAGGAGTTCGACCCGTCGCGGCACGAGGCGCTCATGCACGCCCCGTGGCCGGATGACGATGCCGACCTCCCGCAGGACGGCTCGGCGACCACCGTGGTCACCGTGCTCCAACCCGGCTACCGCGCAGGCGATCACGTGCTTCGTCCGGCGCGCGTCGCCGTCGCCGACCCCGGGTAGCCGCCGACCCCGCGCGGCCGCCGATCCCGGCTGCTCCGGTTGCCGCAGAATGCCCATCGACGCGAGGCCCGAGAGGAGGCACCGAGACAGATGGCCAGTCAGGACTGGTTCGAGAAGGACTTCTACGCCATCCTCGGCGTCCCGCACGACGCCGACCAGGCGGCCGTGAAGAAGGCCTACCGTAAGCTCGCCCGCACCCACCACCCCGACCAGAACGCCGACGACCCGGCGGCGGAGCAGCGGTTCAAGGACATCGGCGAGGCGCACTCCGTGCTGTCCGACCCCAAGCAGCGGCAGGAGTACGACGCCATCCGCTCGATGGCGGGTGGCGGGGCCCGGTTCCGGGCCGGCCCGGGCGGCCCGGGCGGAGCCGGCGGGTTCGAGGACATCTTCAGCGCCTTCTCCGGCGGCGGCGGTCAGCGCGTGCGGTTCTCGACCGGCGGTCCGGGCGGTCCCGGGGGTCAGGCCGATCTCGACGACCTCCTCGCGCAGATGTTCGCCGGCCGGGGCACCGGTGGCCGCGCCGACCCGTTCACCGGGTTCGGTGCGCCCCGCGGGCCCCGTCCGGGTGCCGACGTCCAAGCCCGCACCACGCTGTCGTTCCGCGACGCCGTCGATGGCTCGACCGTTACCCTGACCACGGCCGAGGGCCGTCGCATCACCGCCAAGATCCCGGCGGGCGTTCGCGACGGTCAGCGAATCCGACTGCGCGGCAAAGGTGCTGACGGTGAGGGCGGCGCGCCGAAGGGCGACCTCATCATCACGGTCGCCGTCGAGAAGCACCCCGTCTTCGGCCGCGACGGCGACAACCTCACGGTCGACCTCCCGGTCACCTTCGCCGAGGCCGCTCTCGGGGCGACCGTCGCGGTGCCCACGCTCGATGGCTCTCCGGTGCGGGTCAAGGTCGCTCCGGGCACCCCGAGCGGCCGGGTGCTGCGGGTCAGGGGCCGCGGTGTCGCCGGCAAGGGCGGCACCGGTGACCTGCTCGCCAGGGTGCAGGTGGTGGTGCCGCAGCGGCTCACCGATACGGCTCGGTCCGCGGTCGAGACACTCCGCGACGAGGAGGTCGGTGCCGACCCGCGCGCCACGCTCTTCGAGCAGGCCAGGCAGCCCGGGGGTGCCGGATGACGCCCGTCCGCCTTCCCGGCATCGGTGCCGACGACGACACGCCGGTGTTCGTCATCTCGGTCGCCGCAGATCTGGCCGGCATGCACGCCCAGACCCTGCGCCAGTACGACCGGCTCGGCCTGGTCTCGCCGTCACGCACCCGTGGAGGAGGCCGGCGCTACTCGCAGCGCGATGTCGCGCTGCTGCGCGAGGTGCAGCGGCTCTCCCAGGAGGAGGGGGTCTCGCTCGCCGGCATCGCCCGCATCCTCGAGCTCGAGGACCAGGTCGCCGCGCTCCGGGCGCGACTGGCCGAGGCGCGCGACGAGATCGAGGCGCTGCGTGCGTCCTCCGTCGACCAGGTGATCCGCGACAGGCAGACCCGCGTGTTCTCGGTGTCGCCGAGCGGTGACGTCCTCACCGCCCGGCTCGGCGAGCGGCCACGCTCCGTCCGCTCGCAGGCACTCGTCGTGTGGCGCCCGCGCCACTGACCCGGCGCCGGCGATCGGCGCCCGGCTGACCTGCTCCGCTGACCGTCTCTCGCCCGGTCGGGCGCCGGCGCGTCCGCCCTGGCGGCGGCATCCGACCCGTTGCTTGCCCGTGCAGTACGTCCTGGACCGGCCCGGGGACCGACGTCGTGACGGCGGGGCCCGGTCGATGGAGTCGTGGTCGGCGGAGGCGGCGCCGGTCGTCCACGCCGTGCCCTCATGGGGCGCCGTCGAGCGCCTCGACGGGTGCTGCACGACGAGCGAGCCGCTTCATCCCGTCGGCGGGACGGATCGGCTCGGGCCATTTCGGTCGGGCCGTGTCGCCTCCGTTGCGGCCGGTGACCCGCCGGCGGAGGAGGGGAAGCACCTCGGTGCGAACGAAGTCCAGCTCGGTCCGCGCCGCCGCACCGAACGAGCGTGGCTCGGGGCTGCCGAGCTCGTGCAACCGCAGGGTGTGGTGCACGCCGAGCTCGCGCAGCACGAAGGCCGCCATCCGCTTGTGACCGGACCGGTTCATGTGGATCCGGTCGGGCGCCCACAACCGCCGGTCGTCGTACTCGCGCAGGAGGGCGTGGTCGAGCAGGACCGCGCCGTGACGTCGTGCGACGCGGCGGATGCCGGCGTTGAACGTCAGCACCCGGCGCCGCAGTGGCTCGAGCAGCGCGGTCGTGGGGATGTCGAACACCGTGAACACCAGGACCGTGGCACCGCTCGACACCAGCCGTTCGACCGCCGACTCGTAGCGGCCGATGAGGTCGTCGGTGTCACGCCGCAGCGACAGCAGGTCGTTGCCCCCGGCATGGAACGAGACGTGCGTCGGGCGGAGCGCGAGTGCCGGCCCCAGTTGCTCGGACACCACCTGGTCGAGCACCTTGCTGCGTAGGGCCAGGTTCGCGTACTCCCATGCGGGGTCGGCGCGCCCGAGCTGACGTGCCGCGCGGTCCGCCCAGCCGCGCAGCCCGTTGGGGTACCGGCCATGCGGGTCTCCGACCCCCTCGGTGAACGAGTCACCGATCGCGACGAACCGCCCGGCCGGCACCCTTCCCACGAGGTCCCTTCCCACGAGGTCATGGCATCGAAGGGCCCGGGTCGCCGTCAAGGTGTGCACGCGGGCACCGTCGAGTGTTCGTCTCCCCGACGGCGACACGTCGCCGAATCGTCACGACGCGCGGCTCGCTCACCCCCTACTGTCACGAGCCGTGACGCGGTTCGTGGCCGTCGGCGACTCCCTCACCGAGGGGGCCGGCGACCCCCATCCGCGTGCACCGAACGGGCTGCGCGGCTGGGCCGACCTCCTCGCCGGTCATCTCGCGGCCGCCGACCCGGCGACCGAGTACGCCAACCTCGCACTTCGTGGCCGCCGCGCGGGGGACATCCTTCGCCACCAGGTGCCGGTCGCGGTGACGCTCCGGCCCACTGTCGTCACGGTGTGGTCCGGTGGTAACGACCTGCTGCGGCCGTACACCGATGTCGACGACGTCGCCCGGACGATGGACGAGACGGTGGGCCGTCTCGTGGGCAGCTCTGCCCGGGTGCTGGTGCTCACCTCGTTCGAGTGCTCCCCGTCGCCGCTGCTCCGGTTGGTCTCGGGCCGGATCCGCCGGCTCAACGAGTGCCTGCGGAGGACGGCCGCGCAGCACGGTGCCGAGATCGTCGACGTCGCCGACTTCGGGTCGTGGTCCGCCGCGCCGATGCTCTGCCAGGACCGGGTTCATCCGTCGCCGCTCGGTCACCGGTTGCTGGCGGATCGGGTCGCACACGTCCTGGGCGTTCCCGCACCTCTCGACACCGGTGACGAGCTGGTGCTCGCCACGGACCCGACCGGCCGGTCGGGGTGGCTCGAGGAGGCCAGGTGGTGGTGCCGGGATGTCGGGCCGCACCTGGTGCGCTGGCTCACCGACGCGAGCTCCCGCGACGGTGCGACGGCGAAATGGGCCGCTCCGGTCCGCGTCGCCGACCTCACCACCACGGCCGGGTGAGTAGGCAGTTCGGCGGTGCGTCCGCCGGGCCGAGCGGGCCGGTCGGCTGGGGGGCGAGCGCGCCGACGACCTGTTCCGGGGGAACTCGCTTCGCTCCGGCCGCTCCACCGCCCGCGGACTCGACCTGGTCACCCCAGTGGCGGGCGCCGGCCGTCGTCGCGACCTGGTTCGTGGCCGTCATCCCACAGCCCGTGGTGTACACCGCTGCCGGTGCCAGCGGCATGCGGTTGCGGCACCGCCGGCACCGCCGGCGTCGGCCCGCGTCGCTCACCGCTCGCGCGCGTCCGCCCGGTCCGCCGCATCGTTCTCCCGAGTCCGCGCGACTCGGGCGAGAAGGAAGAGCAGCGAGCCGACGGCCAGGTAGCCCAGGCTGATCAG
>JBOFLR010000517.1:0-2852 GCA_051657965.1 Dermatophilaceae bacterium | reverse complement strand
TTCGAGAAGCTGTGGACCACTCCGGGCCTGCCCGACGTCTTCCGCAACACCTTGTTCTGGGTCATCCTCGTCCCGCTCCTGGCCACGGGTCTCGGACTGCTCTACGCCATCCTCATCGACCGGGCCCGTGGCGAGGCGGCCGCCAAGGCGCTGATCTTCCTGCCGATGGCGATCTCCATGGTCGGCGCCACGCTGATCTGGAAGTTCGTCTACTTCTACAACGGCGACCCCGGATCAGAACAGGTCGGCCTGCTCAACGCGATCATCACCCGCGTCGGGCTCGACCCGGTCGACTTCCTCGGGAATGCTCCGGGGAACACCTTCGCGCTGATCGCCATCATGATCTGGATCCAGGCCGGTTTCGCGATGACGATCCTCTCCGCCGCGATCAAGGCCATCCCCGACGACATCATCGAGGCAGCGAGCCTCGACGGCGTCAAGGGTTTCAAGATGTTCCGCTTCATCACCCTGCCGAGCATCCGGTCCTCGGTGATCGTCGTCCTCACCACGATCGCCATCGCGACGCTCAAGGCCTTCGATATCGTCCAGGCCTCCAGTGGCGGGAAGCTCGGTGACTCGATCCTCGCCAACGAGTTCTACAACCGCTCCTTCGTGACCCAGGAGCCGGGGCTCGGTGCGGCGATCGCGATCGTCATCTTCGTCCTGGTGATGCCGATCATCGTCTTCAACGTGATCCAGATGCGGAAGGACGCCTGATGAGCACGGCAACCCCCCCACCGGTTCCCGGCCCGGTCGCCGATGCCGCGGCGGATACCGCCCTTGCTCCGGGGAGTACCGCTCGGTCGAAGAAGACGGGCAAGTCGGCGGCGGGGAAGGCCGCGCGAGCAGTGACCTCGCCGTGGGCGTCGGTCGTGGCGATCGTCATGGCGCTGGCGTGGACCACCCCGACGGTCGGCCTGTTCGTCACCTCGTTCCGCGAGCAGCAGGACATCCAGGAGAGCGGGTGGTGGACCGCCCTCAGCACGGGCTTCACCCTGGACAACTACCAGCAGGTGCTCGAAGGGGCGGAGGGCCAGCCGCCGCTCACCGACTTCATCGTCAACTCCTTCGTCATCGCCATCCCCTCGGTGTTCCTCCCGCTGCTGCTGGCCTCGCTCGCGGCCTACGCCTTCGCCTGGATCAACTTCCCGTTCCGCAACGCGCTGTTCGTCGCGGTGTTCGCGCTGCAGATCGTGCCGCTGCAGATCGCTCTGCTCCCGCTGGTGACGATGTACCAGAACGTCGGGATCGGCGGCACCTACTGGGCGCTGTGGCTGTCGCACAGCGCGTTCGCCCTGCCGCTCGCCGTCTTCCTGCTGCACAACTTCATGAAGGACATCCCGAGCTCGCTCCTGGAGGCGGCCCGGGTCGACGGCGCCGGTCACGTGCGGATCTTCTTCCAGGTGCTCCTCCCGCTCATCACCCCGGCCATCGCGGCGTTCGGCATCTTCCAGTTCCTCTGGGTCTGGAACGACCTCCTGGTCGCCATCACGATGCTCGGCGGTGACGCGTCGGAAGGCAGCAACGCGCCGCTGACCATGGTGCTCAACAACATCAGCGGCACGCTCGGTAACCGCTGGTACCTGCTGTCGGCAGCGGCATTCATCTCGATCGCCTTCCCCGTCGTGGTGTTCCTCAGTCTGCAGAAGTACTTCGTGCGTGGTCTGCTGGCCGGCGGTACCAAGGGCTGAGGTCCGCGCTGACGTCCGGAAAGGACCGTCATCAGCACCATCACCGATGTGGCGCGGGTGGCCGGGGTGTCGGTCGCCACGGTCTCCCGCGCCCTCCGAGGTCTCGACCGGGTCTCGCCGGACACCAGGGAACGCGTGCTGCGGGTCGCTCGCGAACTGCACTACGTGGCCTCCCCCACCGCCACGTCCCTGGCTTCCGGGCGGACCCGCGTGGTCGCCGTGGTGGCGCCCTTCCTCACCCGGTGGTACTTCGCCACCCTGCTGAGCGCGATCGAGAAGACACTGCGCCAGCACGGGCACCACGTCATCCTGTTCGACCTCGAGGACGACAGCTACGAGCACCGGCTGCACCTGTCGCAGAGCATGCTCTGGAAGCGCGTCGACGGGATCGTCTCGCTCAACGTCCCGATGACCGCCGACGAGGTGGCGCTCGTCGACCGCCTCGAGCTGCCACTCGTCACCATCGGCGCCCCGGTGCCCGGCCGGGCGTGTGTCCGCATCGACGACGCGGCCGCCATCCGCACCGCGGTACGTCATCTCCTCGACCTCGGGCACCGCCGCGTCGGCTACATCGGCCTGGTTCCCACCAATGCCGCGCACGCCCAGACCCCGGGCAAGCGGCTCGACGCATTCCACGTCGCCGTCGCCGAGGCCGGTCTGACGGTGCCCGACCGGTGGATCCTGGCCTCCGACTGGACCGCGGACTCCGCGGCCCGCGACAGCGCCGCGCTGCTCGCCGACGAGGACCGCCCGACGGCGATCGTGGCCGGTTCCGACGAGATGGCCATCGGGGTGCGGGAGAGCGCCCGTCAGCTGGGCATCGAGGTGCCCGGCGGCCTGTCGATCGTCGGCATCGACGACTACGTGCTCTCGAAGGTCCTCGGGATCACGACGGTGCGCCAGGACGTCGCCGGCCAGGGCCGGGCCGCTGCCGAGATCCTGCTCCGGATGCTCGTCGACGACGAAGAGCTCCGTGACGAAGTGGTGATGTCGACCGAGCTGGTCGTCCGCCGGTCGACCGGGCCGTCCCCGGCTCCCGCGGAGTCAAGAGCATCACGCCCAGTCAGGGGGATATAGCGTCCGGACTGGGCGGGATGCTCCTGAGCCCGCCACCAGGGCCGGGCGGGGCAGGGGCGGCGGGCGCTGGCAGGCGGGCATGAC
>JBOFLR010000516.1:0-5365 GCA_051657965.1 Dermatophilaceae bacterium | reverse complement strand
CAGGGCGTGCCCTGCCGCGAGAACGACGCCGAGCTGTGGTTCGCCGACACCCCGGACGGGGTCGAGTTCGCCAAGGCGCTGTGCGTCACGTGCCCGGCACGGCAGGAGTGTCTCGCCGGCGCTCTCCAGCGGCGCGAGCCATGGGGTGTCTGGGGCGGCGAGCTGTTCGTGCAGGGAGTCACCGTGGCTCGCAAACGGCCCCGTGGCCGGCCCCGGAAGACCGAGGTCGCCGCGTAGCACCACTACCGACGACGCCGCGCGGCCGGCCCAGGAGGGCCGAGGTCGCCGAGTGGCCGCCGCATCCACCGGCGACGCCGCATCCACCGGCGACGCCACATCCACCGGCGACGCCGCATCCACCGGCGACGCCGCGGGCGGCCCTCGAGGACGTGGCCGCCGCGTCATCACCGCCATCACCACCGACGACGAGGAGACCGACATGTTCACCCGACGGAGGCAACGTATCCGTCGCACCGCCTACGAGCGCCGGGTACAGGCCAGGCAGCAGCAGGCCCAGGCCGTGACCGACCAGCACCTCGCGCGGAGCATCGCCCGCGGTGTCGCGCGATGAGGCTGCTACCCGACGGAAGGACCGCCCCCGGCTCGGAGCCGGGGGCGGTGCTCGTTCCCGACCCCACACTCACGACGGGGCGCATCGGGACGGCGCGCCGCCGGTCGCGGACGTCGTGCCGACGGCTACCTGAGCGGCGGGCCCCGGCGTCGGCGGCCGACGGTCCGCTCCCGGCCCGCGAGTTCTGGCGCGCCGTCGCCGCCTCCGCGCTGGCTACGCTTCGCCCATGGCCGCGTTGACGATCGCCCAGGACCCCGCCGCCGACACGGTGCTCTCCGAGGACCCGTTCGCCCTCCTCACCGGGATGCTGCTCGATCAGCAGTTCCCCATGGAGCGGGCGTTCGCCGGGCCGGCGAAGATCCTCGAGCGCTTCGGCACCCTCGAACCGGGTGCGGTCGCCGCCGCCGACCCCGAGGCGTTCGCCGACCTCTGCGCCACGCCACCGGCCATCCACCGCTATGGCCGCTCGATGGCCGGGCGCGTCCAGGCACTCGCCCGCGTCGTCCGGGAGGAGTACGGCGGTGACGCCGCGGCGATCTGGCGCGGAGCGTCATCCGGCACCGACCTGCTCGCCCGGGTGCGGGCACTGCCGGGGTTCGGCGACCAGAAGGCCCGCATCTTCGTGGCGCTGCTCGGGAAACAGCTCGGCGTGCGGCCGGCCGGCTGGGAGCAGGCCGCTGGCGCCTATGCCGAGGAGGGCTCGTTCCGGTCGGTGGCCGACGTCGTCGATGCCGAGTCGCTGCAGAAGGTACGAGACTTCAAGAAGGCCACCAAGGCGGCGGCGAAGGGCTGAGCACCGATGCCGCCCTCGCCAGGTGCGGAGTCCGCCCCGGTGTGCGCCACCTGCGGCACGACACCGCCGGATGACGACGCGGCGGCACTCGCGCGGCTGGCCTGGACCCGCGGCACCGAGGGCGAGCGCGAGGTCTGGACCTGTGACGCCTGTAGCCGGCGGCACCTGCGCGCGATCGAGGGCAAGCTCGACTCGGCCTGGTGGTGAGCCGCTGCGCCTTTCGACGCCGTGGCCCGGGTGATGCCGATGCCGCGTGCCCTTCCAGGCCGCGTGCTTTTCGACGCCGCGTACCTCTCGACGCCATGGCGTCGAGACGCGGCGATGGCGTCCGTATGTCGACGCCGGTGACCCGTTCGGACGCCATGGCGTCGAAATGCGTGAGTCCGCTCGGGTTCATCGTGTGGGGTGGCGGCGATCTGCTCAGGCGGTGGCGACACATCGCCACCACCTGATGGGATCGACCCGAGCCGACCGGGCAGATCCGGTGTCGCGCTCAGACCGGCGACGGCGGCCAGCGCGACTCGTCGACCCCGGGTAGGTACGCGGCGATCATCTCGCGCAGCGGCACGGTGCCCCCGATTTGGCTGAGCACGCCCACCCCGCCGAGCCACACCCGGTGGATCAGCAGGTAGCGCGGCGGCAGGGTGAACTTCAGGCCCAGGGTGAACTCGGGGCGGCGCGGGTCCTGGAACGCCGCCGCCGCCGAGCGCAGCCACTCACGGGTGAAGAGGAACTCGTCGTGGGCGAACGGTGCCACCATGGGATGCAGGTAGGAGAGCAACAGGTCGGGCTCCACCTCGGTGCCCGGGCGGAGAAAGCCTTCCGCGCGCAGGCCGGCCTCGATCAGTGGGCCGTCGCCGGCGAGGGCCGACGTGAGCAGCTCGCCGATCGACGTCGGCAGACCACCCGGGAGCCGGTTGACGGCACCGAAGTCGAGCACACCGAGCCGCCCGTCGGGCGTGATGCGGAAGTTGCCGGGATGCGGATCGGCGTGCAGCAGCTGCGCCCGGCCCGGGCAACGGAGCAGGAACTCGAGATACAGGGTGGCCGCGTCGTCGCGCTCCTCGGGCGTCCCCGACGCGATCACCGAGGCGAGCGGCCGGCCGTCGACCCACTCGCCGACGATGACTCGGGCCGAGTCGACGAGCACGTCGGGGACGAGCACGTCGTCGTCGTCACGGAACGCGGCCGCGACGTGGCGCTGGTTGCGCGCCTCCAGGCGGTAGTCGAGCTCTTCCGACATCCGTGCCCGCAGCTCGTCGGTGACCGCTTTGATGTCGACGCCGGGGAGCACCGATCCCGCCATCCGAGCCACCCTGGCCACCTGGGTGAGATCGGACATCAGTGCCTTCCCGGCACCCGGGTACTGGATCTTCACCGCCACCGGTCGGCCGTCGCGCCATACCCCACGGTGCACCTGGCCGATCGACGCCGACGCCGCCGGGACGTCGTCGAACTCGACCAGCTTGGTGCTCGCCCACCGGGGCCCGAGCTCGGCGGTGAGGATGCCGTGCACGGTCTCGGCTGGCATCGGCGGGCCGGACTCCTGCAGCTTGGTCAGCGTGGCCCGGTATGGCCCGGCGAGCTCCTCCGGGAGCGCGGCCTCCATGATCGACAGCGCCTGTCCGAACTTCATCGCGCCGCCTTTGAGCTGACCCAGGACGGAGAACAACTGGTCGGCCGTGCGTGCCTGCAGCTCGGCGGCCACGGCGTCGGCCGGGCGGCCGCCTACCCGCTTGCCGACGCCGAGCGCCACCCGGCCCGCGTGGCCGAGCGGCAGGCCGACGAGCTTGGCCGTCCTGGCGATCGAGCTGCGGGGGATGTCGCTCACCCGGCCATTCTCACCGACGCGCACCGACAGTCCGCCCTGACCTTCCACAAACGGTGCACGAACGCCTGCCCGTCGTGCGCGATCTCGGTCGAGATGCCGCCCATCGAGTAGTCGCCGCGGAGCGTGGCGAGGACGGTGACGCTGGCGATCGCGGCGGCGAGCACGGTGGAGGCACCCGGAGCGTCGGGTGCGGGGCCGGGCGCTCGCGCAGCGGGCCACACCGCGCCGGCACACACCAGGCAGGGCGTGCGACCGGGGACGACGAGCGGCCCGACGATGATGTCGCGGATACCGACCGACACCGGCAGGTGCGGGATGCCGTGTCGTTGCCACGGCGCGCTCGCCGCAGCGGGCGGGCGACCGGCGGTGACGAGCACGAGGGCCGACGGAGCAGCGCCGCCGGCGTCGAGCTCGAGCTCCGCGGCCAGGCCGGCATGGGCGCCGCCGCGCACACCGACTCCACAGCGCCGCAGCTGCGCCATCACCTCACCGGCGAGGACGTGCCATCCGTCGACGACCACCGGGCCCGACCCGTCCCCCACGGTTCCCTGCTGCACGTGCCCTCCCGCCGTCCGACCGCGATGTCGACGTCATCCTGGCGGAAACCCGGGACTCCACGAGGCCGTCGTCCACAGGGTCAACCCCAGGAACGACCTCGGCCCCGGACCGAGGAGGTCCGGGGCCGAGCACGATGAGACGGAGCGTCAGGCCTTGCCGAGGATGCGGTTGAGATTGGTGCTGCAGACCGGGCAGACGGCCTTGGCCATCCGGCGGCCGTTGTCGGAGACGACGACGCGGCCCTCGGCCTCGCGCTTCTCCTTGCACTTCACGCAGTAGAACTCGCCCTTGTAGGTCTCGTCGGACATGAGTCACGTCTCCTTGTCGTCGGCGTGGCAGTGGCCGCGGCCGATCCGGTGGTGCCGCGCGTTGCGGCGAGGACGGCCCAACCCTAACCACGCACGATCGCGCCGACCGCGATCAACACCCCGAGCCCCACCTCATCGGCGCCACACCGGCCCCAGTGGCCTCATCCATCTCGGTCGTCGACGACGGCGACCTACTCTGGGATGGTGGCCGGCGACGACGTGGAGGTGCGCCGCAGCCGTCGGCGCCGCCGCACCGTGAGCGCCTACCGCGACGGTGAGCGCACCATCGTGCTGGTTCCCGACGATCTCAGCGCGGCCGAGGAGGCCGACTGGGTCGACCGGATGGTGTCGCGTCTCGCCGCCGCCGAGCGTCGTGGTGCGGCATCCGACGACAGCCTCGCGCGCCGGGCGAGGCGGCTGTCGGAGCGCTATCTCGGCGGCCACGCCCGCCCCACCAGCGTGCGATGGGTGTCGACGATGCGCCGGCGCTGGGCGTCGTGCACCCCGGCCGACGGCACGATCCGCGTCAGCGACCGACTACGCGACAGCCCGGGCCACGTGCTCGACTACGTGCTGCTGCACGAGCTGGCACACCTGCTCGTGCCCGGGCACGGGCCGGCATTCTGGCGGCTGCTCGGCTCCTACCCGCACCTGGAGCGCTCGCGCGGGTTCCTCGAGGGGATGTCGCACGCTGCCGGACTCCCGGCCGATACGGATGACGAGAACGGCCCCTCCGACCGGCCGGAGCTCGGCCGATCACCCGGCCGGCTGCACCTCGGCCGGTCACCTCAGCCCGAGGGCGACGCGAGCGTGTGACACCAGCGGGGCGAGCTCGGTTCGAGTGCCCTCGGGGAGGGCGTCGACCGGCCACCAGCCCACGTCATGCGACTCGGCGCTCACCGACGGTCGTGCCCCGGGCGAGGTGATCGCCGCATAGCGCACGTCGAGGTGCTCGCGGCAGCGCGGGAAGTCGCCGACCAGCAGGTGCCGGTCGAGATGCACCGGTTCGGGCGCCGGCTCCAGGTCGCGGATGCCGGACTCCTCCCGTGCCTCCCGGCGGGCCGCGGCGTGCAGCGAGGTGTCGCCGGGCTCGAGGTGGCCGCCGAACTGGAACCACTGCCCGGCACGCCGGTGGTGGGTCAGCAGCACCTGCTCGCCGCGGTCGTCCATCACCAGGCAGGACGCGGTCAGGTGCGCCGGGGGCCCGGCCTTCGCGACGCTGCCCGGATGGGCGGCGAGATGCGCGAGGTAGGCACGTCGCAGGGCGGCCTGCTCGGCATCCGGCGCCTCCCACCGGCGCAGGA
>JBOFLR010000515.1:0-17733 GCA_051657965.1 Dermatophilaceae bacterium | reverse complement strand
GTCGTCGCGTCGAGCTTGGTGGCCGCTACCCTGTGGCGCATCGCCCGACTGGGTCGGGCGCGCCCTCGTAGCTCAGGGGAAGAGCACTTCTCTCCTAAAGAAGGTGTCGCAGGTTCGAATCCTGCCGGGGGCACAACGCGATTCGTCGCCATGCCGGTCTCCGGACGGTAGGTGTGGCCGCATTCTGGCCGTGTCACCGTCCGGCCTCTCCCCTGGCCACCCGGTTCAGGGCGGCGGCCACGGTGTCGAGCTCGTCGTCGTACAGGTGCGCGTAGATGCGGGCCGTCGTCGTGATCGACTCGTGCCCCATCGCCTTCTGGATGTACCGCAGGTCGGCGCCGGCCATCCGCGCGAGGCTCCCGAAGGTGCGCCGCAGGTCGTGCGGCGTGGCGTCGAGACCCGCCGAGCGGACCGCCACGTCGAACCCCGAGCGGCGACGCCAGTTCCGCAGCCGAAGGTAGGTGCCCTCCGGCGAGGGAAACACCAGGTCACCAGGGCCCTTGCCCTCGACACGTACGGCGAGAGGTTCCATCAGCAACTGGGGCACCCCGATGGAGCGGTGGCCAGCCTTCGACTTCGGCCGGTCGACGTCCATTCGCCCGTCGATCTCCGTGGCACGCTCGACCACGGTCACCCGGCGCCGGGCGAGGGACACGTCCGCGACCCGCAAGCCCGCGAGCTCGGACCAGCGCAGCCCGAGGTAGACCATCGCGAGCACCACGTCCCGGTCGGTCGGCATGGCGCTGACCACCGCGTCGACCTCCTCGACGCTGAGGATGCGCTCACGAGCCGGTGGCCGGGCGGGCAGGCGCACACCTCGTGCCACGTTCACCGGGACACGCCGGGAGCGCATCGCGTGGTCCAGCACGAGGCACAAAACCAGGTGAGCCCGCCGCACGGTGTCGGGGCCGTGAGCACTCGACATGCTCGCCACCCACTCCGCCACATCGGCGTGCTCGATGCTGACCACCGGCCAGCCGCCCAGGCCCTTCGACACGTGTGCCCACGCGTACCGGTAGTTGGTCTTGGTCGTCTCCCGGAGGTGCCCCGTGCCGGTGCGCTGGTACTCGTCCCACACCTGGGCCAGAGTCACCCGACCGCGCTGGGGGTCCACCCAGTCGCCGCGTCGCTTCCGCACCGACACCTCGGACTCGTACGCCTGAGCGTCGACCCGGCGAGCGAACGACTTCGAGCGCTCGCGCCGGTCCGGCCCGTAGTACCGCACCCGCCACCGCACCGCCCCGCTCGGCAGCACACGCCGCTCGATCATGCTGCCGCGTCCTTGACCTCAGCCAGCCACGCCGCCACCTCGGCAGCGTCGTAGCGGCGGTGCTTGCCCACCTTGAACGACGGTGGGCCGTCACCCCGAACCGCCCAGTGATGCAGCGTCGACACCGGCACGCAGAGGATCGCTGCCACGTCGGGCACTGTCAGCAATCGCGGGAACACCACGCCGTCGTGGTCGGCCATGACCAATCTTCCTGTCTCTCAATGGGTAAGGGTCGTACGGTGCTCGGCGCGCCATTGCGCGTACTCGCGGGCGCGGCTGGCGGCGGCGAGGGCGAGGGCTTGTTCGGCGGGGTCGCGCCAGCCGGTGCCGGCGTAGGTCCAGGAGCCGATGACGACGGCGGTGTCGTGGTCGTCGTCGGTGAGGAGGCGCCGCTCGAGGTCGCGGGTGTCGATGGGTTGGCCGGTGCGTCTGGATTCGGCGGCGAGGGCCTGCCAGCGGGTGCGGGCTCGGCGGAGCGCGCCGAGGGTGATGGCGTAGCGGCGGGACTTGGAGGCGAAGTGGCCGCGGAAGCCGAGCATGTGCTCCCACTTGGTCATCCGGCGGTAGTCGTGCCCGGTCGGGTGGTGCTCGGCGGCGCGGCGGGCGAGGTCGGCGCAGGCGTGTCGGAGGGCGCCGATGTGGGGTCGGTGCTGGCGTTCGCCGTGCAGGGCTGAGGCGTCCTTGGTGGCGTACTTGGCGAGGTAGCCGGCGACCTGCTCGGGGGTGAGCGGCGCGTCGGGGTGGTCGGTGCGTGAGCCGGTGGTGACGACTCGGACGTCGAGCTGGGCGCCCCAGGCGAGCACGCGGGGCGGGTCCTCGTCGTCGACCGGTTCGGCGAGGACGGTCACTGTGTGTGTGGTGTCGCAGACGAGCTGGGCGAGGTCGGCGGCGTCGAGGCCGGCCGGGGCGCGGGAGCCGGTGCCGCCGGCGGCGGGTCCGTCGAGGCGGATGAGAGCGTGGAAGTGGACCAGGCCGCGGTCCTGGTACTCGGCGACCTTGGCGTACTGGATCGAGGCGCGGCTGTTGAGGTCGCGTTCGTGGACGCCGAGCCGGGCGGCGATGGCTCGTCGCAGGGCGATGGTGGTGCGGCGCCACAGTTCGGGGGCGTGCCACTGCCAGATGACGGCCGAGGTCGTGTCGTGGCACTGCGAGCAGAGCGGCGCCCCCGCCTGGTCGTCGCCCGGCTCGTGGGTGGCGTTGCACCAGAGCGGCCGGCCGTGCGGGCAGCGGGTGCGGTCGTCCCGGCGACGGGGCCGACAGGGGCGTCCCTTCCGGTGGCCGTGCACGGGCCCGAACGACGGTGCGGTGAAGGTGGCGAACAGGAGCGGGTTGTCGGCGACCTGCTCGGGCACGGTCTTGCCGCCGCAGACTCCGGCGCGGATGAGGGCGAAGGTGTCCCGGGCGTAGGTGCGCGAGCAGGCGGGGCAGATGTGGGCGCGGCGGTTGCCGCAGGGCCGGTACAGCGCACCGAGCGGGGCCGAGGCGGAGTCGGAGCTCGACAGCACCTCACCCGGGGCCTTGTCGAGGGTGACGGTGGAGCCGTGCAGGCGCACGGGACGGGTGCAGTTGTGCACGGCGGCGAGGGTGTCCGCGAACGCGCCCATGCTGCCATCGGCGAACCGGCCGACCAGCGCGCGAGCGTCAGCGCCGGCCAGGTCCAGCGGGGCGCCCTCGCCGAACCCGGGAAATCGGGTAGCGGACTCGGCGGCGGTCATGGTCGGCGACCCGAGGCTGTTGGGACGGTGAGGACGTCGCAGCCGGCAGGGCACGGCACCCCGACCGTGCGGTGCGGTGTCTTGGACCAGGGGCAGCGGGTGCCGTCGCGGCGGCGGTGCTCGGGCCAGACCGCCCGACCTGGATACCGTTCCGGGGACGCTGGATCGGCGGGGAGCAGGTGGGTCGTCCCGACCCCGAGCGGGTGGTCAGCTGGGGCCGGGACGGGCCTGGTGGCCGCTGCGGTGGCGGTGCCGGTGGTGGTCAAGCTGCACCTGCGGCGATGCGTGTTCATGCGACTGCACCGCCGGGTTGACACGTACGTGTCACCACCGGGAGCAGGCCCTGCTCGATGTCGAGCCGGCCGCCCTTGACCTTGATCGGCACCCAGGACGGCGAGGGCGCCGGGTCGGCGTCCGGGTCGCGGTCCCTACCGGCCCACCACCCACCAGTGACGTCGTGCTCGGTCGCGTAGGTGTCGCAGGCGGCCCGGACCGGGCACGAGCTGCACACGGTGCGCATGGTGTCGGCGTCCCAGGGGGAGATGTCGGTGGTGTCGGTGGTCCATGGCAGGTCGGTCCTGGCGGTGCAGGAGCCGAGGGTCTGCCAGGCGATCCCGGCCAGCGCGGACCGGGTGGCGTCGGCTGTGACGTCGGCGATGGCCTGGGCGAGGCGGGTGCGGCGGTCCTGGCGTGTCATGCCGCGTCACCGCCTGTGGTGTCGACCCGGGGACGGCGCGCACGGGGCTTGCGGGGAGCACGCGGCGGACGGGGTGCCCGGGTGATCGGCACCGGCTCCACGTCGACCACGGACGGCACGACGGCAGGTGCCGGGTCGAGTACGGGTGCGCGGTAAGCGTCCGGGTGGGTGGCGTCGACGGCGGCGATGCCGTCGGCGACCCGAGCCCGATACTCCGCGTAGGTGGTCAGGTCGGCCCGCCACCGTGCCAGCGGTCGGCCGGGGGCTTCGATGAGCCCGACTCCGGGCGGAAACTGGCGGACGTCCTCGATCAACCCAGCGTCGGCGCCGTCGTGCAGCATCCTCACCGCGTCGCGGTTGTCCACCCGCAGGGTGGCGCGCAGGCCGAGGTTGGATCGGTCGTCGGTGTCGACCGCGTTCGCGGACATCCGCTGGGCGAGCAGCAGCACCCGGATGCCGACCTTGGCGCCTTCCTTCACCAGCCGCCCGACCGCGCGCTCGATCCTCGGTGCGACACGTGCGGTCTTCTCTCGGGCGGTGGCGTCGTCGTCAGCGCGGGCGGAGGCGAGCAGGCCCGGGTACTCCTCCAGCACGACGAGGATGACCGGACAGTCGGCGTCGTGGTGGTCGATCTTGTCCAGCCCGGCCCGCTCGAGGAACGCCAACCGGTCGTCCATCTGCGCGACGATCGCCTCGACGGCGGCGGCGTGGGCGGTCATGTCGGCGGTGCCGGTCGCGACCCATCCCCTACCCCGGCCCGGACGCCAGGGGGCGAGGAGGATGCCGGAGGGGTCCAGCCCGCACACCAACACCTCCGGTCGGGCCGCGTAGCCGCCGAGCAGGGTGTAGCAGAGCGCGGACTTCCCGGAGCGGGTGGCGCCTTGGATGGCGAGGTGCCACGCCTGCCCGGTGAGGTCGACGTGCAGGTCGGTGCCGTCCTCGACCCGGCCCACCACCACCGGACCGCCCACACCCGGCGACGCGGTGGAGGTGACGACGGTGGTCGCGGCGGGTGGGGTGGAGGTGCGGACCCCGGCGAGCGGGTCGCGCATCCACAAGATCAGTTCGACCGTTGACGGGGAGACCATCGCCGCCCGGGACGTGAGCGCCCCGGCAGCGGCGGTGATCGCGGGCAGCGCGGCGGTGACGTCCTCGCGGGTCTGCCCGACCCTTGCTTGCACCAGCAGGCTCAGGGACTCCCCCACGGTGGTGGCGTTGACCAGGCGCGGGTGGGTCCACTCCGTCACAGTCCGGGACGATGCGGCGACCAGCCCGCCTCGGTCCTTGGGGTCCCACCCCACCGTGCGCCGGGTGACCTTGTGCGAGGTGGACAAGGCACACTCCCGGGCCAGGGTCGGCCACGAACGTCGCGCCCAGCGGCGCCACCGGTACCGCCGCCACGGACCCGCCGCGCGCTTGTCCCACCACGCTGGGCAGTACCGCCACGCGAGGGCCGCTACGACCCCGGGAAGAGCCCCGGTCAGGGCGAGGGCTCCCCCGGCTCGGGGTGCGCCGAGCGGGCCCGCGAGGAACACCGCGAGCACCGCGGTCCAGAACACCCACTTGACCCCGGCGCCGGCCGCCCAGCGGGCCCAGCCCCGGACCAGCGGACCGAGGACCCGCCCGGTCCGGGCACCAGCTGAGGCCAGCGCCCGGACCGTCGACGTCGCTGCGGTGCGCATCACGCCACCGCCCCGTCGAGCACCCGGACCGGTGCACCATCAGGAGCCGGGTCGATGGCGGGTGCGTCGTCGGCAGCCACGACCCGGACTCGGACCGGGACCTCACGGCACGCGTCCGGGACCCACCCGGCCCAGGTGCGCCACTCCTGCGGCGGCAGACCATAGTCGTTCTCGACCACCCGGTGCTCGGCCGAATCCTCGACCAGCCCGAGCGCGCCCGCGAGCACCCGGGCGTCGGCGTGTGACCCGGCGTGCACGTGCAGGTCGACCGAGTCCACCGACGCCCGCGCCTGCCCGAGCCGGACCCAGTCCGAGGAGGTGTCGACCCGCAACGCCTCCACGTCCGGGCAGCCGTCAAGCACCCCAGCCACCCACACCAGGATGTGCATCGACCCGGCCATCACGCCGCCTCCGCGCTCTTGCTCGCGGTGGACTTCGAGGCGGTAGCCCCGGCACCAGGGGCGGTCATGCCCTCCGCGCGGATCGACCACGCCAGCCGGGCCCGCTGCCCGTTCTCATCCACGTACGGCGTCACCGACAGGCCGGTGAACTCCACCGGCACGAACGGCAACCCGGCATCGTTCCTGGGCGGCACCGGCTGGTGCGCCGCGATCAACTTCACGACCACGGTCTTGTCGCGCTTGCCCGCCTCCGGGTCCGCGTCCAACACCGGCACCGACCACACCGGCAACCCGGTCCCCTCACCGGCCTTGTTCACATCGACCGCCTGCACCTTCGGCCCAGCCTTGGACCGGTCGTAGTCGATCACCGCCTCCACCTCCCCCACCAGGTACGCCCCGTGCGGGAACACCTCACCCATCTGCACCGCGAACCGCCGCTGCATCGCCATGACCCATCTCCTTCGTCTACACGACTAGCGTGCCTAGCCATGTTCGGTGAGACGAGCATGCCTAGCATGGCTAGCCATGTCAAGTCTAAACGCGAGATTGGACCAGGTTGCCTAGTCAGGCCCTAGGCTGGCGTGGTGAATCTCGACCCGGAAGACCCGCGCCCGCCGTACCAGCAGGTGGCCGCAGCGCTCCGCGCGGCGATCCTCACCCGCAAGTTCGAGCCCGGCGACCAGCTGCCCTCACAGGCCGACCTCGCCCGCCGCTATGGCGTGGCGCGGATGACGATCCAGCAGGCGCTACGGATCTTGAAAGACGAGGGGCTGACGTTCTCCCGGCAGGGGAGTGGGGTGTTCGTGCGGGAGCGCACCGCTCGGCCGGTCGGACTCCGTCCGCACATCGAGCGAGCGTTCGCGGCCGAGCACGTCCGCATCGACTTCTCCGGCTACACCGCTGAGACCCTGCACGGCATCCTCGCCGGGCCGCTCGACATGATCCGCGAGGGCCGGCTCACGCCGAAGTCGATCCACGTGCGGATGCTGCTCTCCGACCTGACCCGGCCCCTCGCGATCCCGGTCAAGGCCAGCGGAGACCCCGCGTCGAGCCAGCCCGTGCGAGACCGGATGGCGCAGATCAGCGCCTGCCACGCCGGCGCCGTCACCGCGACCGTCGAGGAACTGGCCGACCTCGAACTCGTCCCGCAGGCCACCGCCGAAGTCCGCGTGCACGGCTCAGCACCACTGTTCAAGCTCTACATCGTCAACGAGACCGATGCGTTCTTCGGCTACTACCCCGTGGTCAAGCACGAGGTCCGCATCGACGGCAAGCGCCAGGCGATCTACGACCCGATGGGCAAGGACGCCACCATGTTCCAGCACACCGACGACGGCGACCCCGAATCCATGGGCTCCCTCTTCGTCCACCAGACCCGGCAGTGGTTCGACAGCGTCTGGACCACCATCGCCACCCCACACCAGCCGTGAACGCCGCCCAACTCGTCGCCCGCGCAGCCGTCGTCCTCCTCGACTTCGACGGCCCGGTCACGTTACTGATGCCGCCGCCGGCGAACGCGAGAGTCGCCGACTTCGCTCGGTCCGTACTGCATGCCCACTCTTGCCGCCTGCCTCCTGGCATCAATAGAACGACAGATCACCTCGCCGTGCTCCGCTACGCCAGCGAATACCACCCCGACGCGCTGCCAGATGTGGAGCGGGCGTGCCTCGACGCCGAGATGTCCGCCGCCCGAACGGCCGCGCCGACCGACGGAGCGCACGAACTACTCACCTCTTGCGCCACTCGGGGTCAACCCGTGGTCATCGTCAGCAACAACGCCGGTCCTTGCGTCGACGCCTTCTTCGAACGCCAGCGGTGGACCGGACTAGTCACAGCGGTCATCGGCCGGACTGGCAGCCGCCCCGACCTAATGAAGCCCCACCCAGCCGCCGTCATGGCAGCCCTCAACGTGCTCGACGCGAAGGCAAACACAGCGGTACTTGTCGGCGACTCGCCAAGCGACATGATCGCCGCGAGTGCGGCAGGAGTGACGGGTATTGCGTACGCCAGAGCGTCAGAACGGCGGTCCGCACTCGATAGAGCCGGTGCGAAGGCCGTAGTGGACTCGATGCGTGACCTCACTGCGTCCGGCACTGTGATCCCGCGATAACTACAAAACAATCCTGAGCAATTCGCAGACCGAAGGCACTTCCACCACTGCCGAGCCTTCGATCGTGCCGCTTGTATTGAAAACGAGCCGATGCTCTTGCTGCCATCCGAAGCGCTCCGGCTTGAGGAAGGGATCTACCGGGCGGACCTCAGCGAGGCTTTCTGAATGAATATGCGTTCCATAGGTGACTAGCCCGCCGCGAACCTCGAACTTTTCGTTCAGCGCAACAAGCAAGCGATGTCCAAATTCGTCAATATCAGCGATCTCATATGCAGCGTCGTTTCCAAAATCAGCGTGCATTCGGGACGTCAATTCTTCAGTTTTGACACTCGATGAGCAGAAGAGAAGAGCTGACTCAACCACATTCACGACATCACCAGTAGCGGTCATGTCGACTGCGACCCGCTCGCCATTTACTATGAAAGTAACGAGGTCTGACCAAGGCAAGGCAGCTGAGGAGACCGTCTCTTCGCCATCCCGAATTGAGCCAGATGAAGTCATCTCTTGTGGATCAGAACGCCCCGCTTCGACTCCGTCCCACTCGCGAAACTCCCAAACTCCAGACAATCTGACTCGACCGAACTGAACTGCTGCTTCTGCATGCTCACGCCTCGCAAACTTAAAAGTTTTCACTCCAACATCCTCTGTCGGTCGGGCCCCCTGTCAGGGTCATCCACGTACGCACGGGAACCATCCTCGTTCGTCATGTCATTAGGCTACTGACCGAACTGACGGCTCGTGCCGTGTTGCGGCGGCGGGAGGACTTTCTCTACTGGCTCAAGGCGCGCCTCCGGCGCGCAGAAGCGCGGGGACCCGCGACAGGGACCCCCGCGCTCCGGGCGCTTCGCGCCCTCCACGCACCCCCGTCGCACCCCGCGCCCAACTCCGGCACCACGTCAGGCCGACCTACACTGCCCCGTGGCCTATCGGAAGTTCCTGTCGACCAGGTTCGGGGTCATCCTGATCCTGATCGGCGCCTTCTTCCTGCTCGTTGAGCGGGACTACGTGATCCAGGCCCTGCTCGCCATCATGGCCGGCGTAGCGCTGCTCTACCTGGCGAATCGGATGCCAAGCTGACCGCAACCGGTGCCGCTCGGCTCAGCGCGCTCCCTCACCAGCCGCCTCCGACCCTGCGCTCCACTCTCCGCCGACCTCCGGGCCGCATCAAGGGCGCTACGCGTCGCTACGCGATGACCTACGGCCACCCTTGACCCGACCACTCCGGCCGGCTCCAATGCTCCGCTACGGATCGGTGGCTCTCCCTGCCCACGCTCCGCAGTGGCCGCATTCTGGCCGTACGCCATCCGGACGACGAGCCGATGACCGACGCCAAGACACCCAGTTGACACGGTTGGCGCCGCTGCCGGACCAAGCTGAGCCACCCCCGACGAGCCTCCTAAAGAAGGTGTCGCAGGTTCGAATCCTGCCGGGGGCACTACCGGCTGACCTGCACGAACGTCGGAGCAGCGTGGCGAGCAGCAGCGCGAGACCGTGCAAATGAGCACCGAATGGGCACATGTCAGTGCTCCCCCCGAGTCCGCTGGCGGCACGTGGAGCCCGTCGAGTGCGTGGGCGATGGCGTCCAGCTCGTCGTCGTACAGGTGCGCGTAGATGCGCGCCGTCATCGTGATCGACTCGTGCCCCATCGCCTTCTGGATGAACCTCAGGTCCGCGCCCGCCATCCGGGCGAGGCTGCCGAACGTGCGGCGCAGGTCGTGAGGGGTGGCGTCAAGACCGGTCGAGCGGACCGCGGTGTCGAAGCCCGAGCAGCGGCGCCAGTTCGCAGCCGTCGCTCGATCATGCTGTCGCGTCCTAGACCTGGGCCAGCCACACCGCCATCTCGGCAGCGTCGTAGCGGCGGTGCTTGCCCGCGACGCGACGAAACTCGCAGACTGGC
Source organism: Dermatophilaceae bacterium (assembly GCA_051657965.1). Taxonomy (GTDB): domain Bacteria; phylum Actinomycetota; class Actinomycetes; order Actinomycetales; family Dermatophilaceae; genus JBOFLG01. Next base: position 7,961 of record JBOFLR010000515.1, on the reverse strand, counting down.
CTGTACCTCGCCAACGTCGACGCCGACCTCCGGCCGAAGGCGCCACACATCGTCATCCACTACTCGGCATCAAGCGAGCCGCTACAAGCACAGACGCAGCGACTCCTCGCCGACGTGCTCGACCGAGAACCGTGACCGCACTTGCATCGTCCTCTCGCCTTCCAGGCACGTGTGGACCGTCAACGGACATAGAGCGGCTGTGCTGTATGGTCTAGTGCTAGACATGTCTAGTGCTAGACATGCGGCACGCGAGCCGGTATCGGTGGCCGCGGGGACTGACGCCAGGTCTGCTGCCAGACCCTTCCGCTTCAGCGGATGAGGCGCCCCGGGCCTCCAGTACCGGCTCGTTTGTCATGCGAGGCCGCTGTCTTCCCACCACGGGTAGCCGGTCAGCGTGTCCGCCGCTACCAGGGTCTTCAAGCCGTAGTTGAGTGCTTGTCCGCGCGATCCACGGCGAATCTGGTGAGCGGTACGCAACAGGTGCCAAGGCTCGTAGCCACCATACCGATCTGCGGTCAACGCGACGTTGAGCATGCCGGCGTACTGATCCGCTGCCTGTAGGCCGAGACTGCGCCCGGCGTCCCAGAACGCTACATCTCCACGGACAAGGTGCCACGGTAGCCATCGACACGCTCGCTGCTGAGGCTTAGATCGGAGGTACTCGGCCGTCTTGTCGTGGTCGAACCCGCGCACGTGTCCGTATCGGACGATCACGTCACGTTCGCCACCTGCCCAGTCACGTGCCGTCATCACGATTCGTTCCAGCAGGAGACCAGCCGCATAGTTGTAGAACATCGCCTGGTCGACTCGCAGTGCTGCGTGACTGGGAATCGAGCCCTTCTCGAAGACCACGTAGTTCACCACCACGTCGGACAGATCACCAAGAGACGAGGCCACGTACTGCCGCCGCTGGTAGGTCTTGACGTGCTCTTGCCAGTGCATCGGCTTCGCATCTGGCACCGACAACCTGCCGCGAAGGCTCAGCATCGTCGAGTTCATGTCCGCGACCCGCTCGTCAGCGACCACCACGGCAGCCATCGCGAAGAACCGCGATGCAGTGCGCGAGACCCCACGGTCGCCGGTCTCGTCGACGAATGCCCGCACCAACCGCCTCGGCCTCTCCACCCGACGATCATCTCAGCCATCAACCAGGTGACCATGTGTCCCGCTCGCCGCCGGGAGGACTTCTCTAACAACTCAAGGCGCGCCTTCGGCGCCCGCGCGCCGCCCCCGGGCGACGCGACGCTCCATGCCCTCGCTGCGCTCCGGGCCTCGCGCCGTGCGGTCCTCACCGAAGCACGGGCGCCCACCAAGCATGAGGAAGGGCGCCCCGGTGCAGTACCGAGACACCCTCACCTCCGAGCCGCCGACCCGACGCCGAGCATCCGGCCCACCGCCCGACGGCCCAAGCCCTCGCTACGGCAGAGGTGTCGCAGGTTCGACTCCTGCCGGGGCACACGCCGGCCATCTCGCGCCAACCCGAGCGGCCGACGATGCTACATTCGCCGCCCGTCACACCCCGCGCTCACGGCCGCATCAGCACCGCGAGAGCCGTGGCCTGCTCGTCATCCTTCCCCCGGACGCCGCCGGCCTGCGCTTGCCTCGCCGTCATCAGCGAAGTCGGACGAGGTACGACGCGACGAATCGGTGCGCTCTCCTCAGCGGCCCGGCACTGTCTCCTCAGACCGCGGTGATGACGAAGTCGTCCAGGAGGAGGCTGGTGTCCTCGGTCGGCGCCCAGAACGCCTCGTTGCCGCCGTAGAACAAGGCGAAGAACGCCGTGTCGAGCGACCAGGTGGCGTCGGAGACCAGGTACCGGTGGGCCCGGTCGTACAGCACGACATCGTCGATCGAGACGGTCAGCCGGCCGTCCGACGTGGTGGTCCCGAGGTCGAGGTCGATGTCGACCTGGTACCAGCGCTGCTCGACGACGTCGAGGAGCAGCGTGCGGTCGCCCCACTGCGGGTCGGTCTTGCCCTGCCAGTAGTGATACGTCTCCAGGTAGTGGCGCCAGGTGTCGCCGCCGCTGCCGCCCGACCCGTTGTCTCCGCGCCACATCAGCCGCAGGCTCATCCCGTTCGGGTCGTCGGAGCCGCCGGCCGGCAGCGTGCCGCCGCCGAGCCCGGGCAGCTTGCCGCCCCCGATGGTCTCGGTGTCGTTGCCCCGGTTGAACTGGAAACCCTGCTCGAAGAGCACGCGATAGCTCATCCGGTAGCGCCGGCGGGCCTCCAGCCGCGACTCGAACTGGAACTTGCCGTCCGCGCCGTACTCGCCTGCCGGGAAGGTGACCCGCAGCCGGTGCATCTCGTCGTCCTGGAACTCGAGCACCTGCGCCGGTGCCGTCGAGATGAGGTACTCGACCTCGGGCCCCCAGTCGGAGGTGACCTGGTCCAGGCCGTACACCTGGCCGGGCTGCCAGTTCTGGAAGTCGACGGACAGCGAGCTGGGGAGCGCGGCGGATGACGCGGCCGCGCCGGACCGACCGAGGGATGCCGCGGTCGCGGCGGATGCCGATGGCGCGGCAGATGCCGATGTGACACCGTCGAGCGCGGGCGCGGTGCCGAGCGACGCCGCGCCTCCCCCGATGAGGGCGCGGCGGCTGACCGCGGGGCGAGTCGAGCGGGGCAGGGACTGGGACATGGTCGGCTCCTCGTGGCCAGGTGGCAGGCGGCCCGCGACCATAGGCAGCGGTGCTCCTGAGCATCCACGGTCGGAGCTGAGTAGCCCGGCCGGCAGGGAACGTGGTGAATGTCGCTCCGTCCGCGTACGCACAGCCGTTCCACGCCGTGATGACCGCTGAGCGTGCCTGGCTCGACCGGCGACCACCTGACGTCCACGGGTTGATGATGACTTGGCCCTCTGGTTTGGTCGTAGTGGTGTCGGGTGTAAGTCGTCGGGCCCGGCGGTGTCAACTGCCCAGCACGAGAGGACTTTTCGCTATGCCACGACCCGCCGCAGCATTGCTGTCGGTCGCCCTGACCAGCGCTGCGCTCATCGCCGGAGGCGCCGTCGCCACGTCGGCGTCAGCCGCTCCCGACCCCGGGGCCGCGGCGGCTGCCTCGGCGGCCGCCGATCCCGGGTTCGCCACCCTCGACCCGCCGGTCACCGGCACGAAGTACTACGTGTCCGGCACCGGGAACGACGACGCCGACGGGCAGAGCGAGCAGACCGCCCTGCGCACCCTGCAGAAGGCCGCCGGGCTCACCCGGCCGGGCGACCAGGTGCTGGTGATGAACGGCACGTACAGCAAGGCCGGGCCCAAGACCAATGTGCTGGACATCGAGACCGGTGGCACCGCCGATGCCTACATCCGCTGGTCCGCATACCCGGGTCACCAGCCCGTGGTCGAGGTCGGCGACAACTATGCCGGCATCCGTACCAGCGTTCCCTACGTCGTCATCGAGGGCTTCACCGTCAAGGGCCGAGCCCCGAGCCTGGATGCCGCCGAGGCCGAGCGGCTCGCGCGAGGCACCGACTGGGAGGCCTCGATGAACAACACGACCTACACCTCGTCCGGCATCGCGTCGTACCCGTCCGGTGACAACGTGCCACACCACCTGATCATCAGGAACAACGAGGTGTACGACAACCCGGGAAGCGGCATCTTCTCCAACGGGTCCGACTACGTGCGGATCGAGGACAACGTCGTCCACGGCAACAGCTTCTACTCGCCGTACGCCACCAGCGGGATCTCGTTCTACCAGAGCACCGCCGTCGACTCCTCCACCGGCGTGAAGATGTGGGTCCGCGGCAACCGGTCCTACGGCAACGAGAACAAGGTGCCGTTCTGGTACTCGAACAGCGACCCCGCCAAGCGGACGATCTCGGACGGCAACGGCATCATCATCGACGACGCCCGGCACTCCCAGGCGGGCGACGACGACCCGGGTGGCGGTGGTGACCCCTATGTCGGGGCGTTCCTCATCGAGAACAACCTGGTTCACGGCAACGGCGGCCGGGGGCTCAACGTCTTCGAGTCCGACCGGGTGACGGCGCGCAACAACACCTTCTACGGGAACGGCCGCACGACGGACTTTACCGAGCTCCAGGTCTACGGCGCCGACACCGTCCTCCTCGAGGCCAACATCGTCGCGGTGAGCAGCGATCGCGAGGTGCTCACCACCGGGGACGCCACGAAGGTCACCTATCGGAACAACCTGTTCTGGGGCGGACTGAACCCCGGCTACCCGTCCGGCGAGGGCAACATCACCGGTCAGGACCCGCTGCTGGTCGACCCGAGCCAGGGCGACTTCCGGCCGCAGGCGGGCAGCCCGGCGGTCGATGCCCAGACCGGTACCGCGCCCGAGACCGACATCGCCGGCACGGATCGCCCGCAGGGCCCGGCATCCGATCTCGGCGCCTACGAGGTCACCGGCTGACGCGTCTGCCGTCGAGCGACGCCATGTGAACGGCCCGCTCGCGTACCGCCCCCAGGTTCTCGCACCGGGGGCGGTACAGGGTCGTCGTCGTCCATCCTCGTGTGGGGACTACCAGCGCCAGGGTGCCAACACCCCTGTCGCGGAGGTGCTTACACGAACGACACCCCAAGACAGCATGAGAAAATCAGACTCGACCGGAGGCGGGAGCTCCTCGTGTTGCCGGTCGCATTGAAACGGTCCACGATGAACTGGTCCGACCGTCGCGCACCATCTCGATGGGGCGCGTGACGCCTTGCATCCTCACTCTCCCGACGAGTCGCTCTCCCCGATGAGAAGGAGCACGATGCTCGACCCGATAGATGCCGCACCCGCGCTTCGAGTGGACGACGCCCCACCCGGTGCCCGCTCCGGCGCACCGCCTGTCCTCGGAGGACACGTGGGCGGCGGCACCCGGCACGGTCCCGGCACTCACGTCATCCGCCGCCGCGCGCGGCTCACCCGCGAGCGAGCTCTCGCACTCCGCCGCGCCACCGCCGAACCCATGGCTACTCGACCTCGTCGAGTCACCGAACCCAAGGCCATCCGGTGTCTCGTGGATGCCGAGCACCTCATGTACCTGGGCGCGTTCCTCGGGAAGGAGCAGTCCGTCGCGAACGCGGCCCGCGAGCTCGGCGTCCCGTTCGCCCGGGCCTATGTGCGGGTCCGCACCCTCGAGCGCGTCGGCCTGCTGCGCAAGCACCGGTTGCAGCGCCGCAAGGGCCGGCCGATCACCACGTACGTCGCGACAGCCGAGGAGTTCGACATCCCGTTGCCGGTGCTGTTCGGCACCCGGGAGGTCGGGGCCGTCGAGAACCGCTGGCACGACCGGTTCGTCCGCTCCCTCGAGCAACAGGCGCTGCGGCACCTGACCCAGAACCCGAACGGGAGCCTGCGGATCGCCGAGCGCGCCGGGCGGCTCGGCACCGAGCTCGTCGACGCCGACGGTCAGGCGGTCTCGTTCGACGACCCTGCGGTCGCCCCCGTCTCCTGGGGATGGACCCCTCTACGACTGCTCGAGGATGACGCCCGCGAACTGAGGCGAGAGATCGACCTCCTGCGTGAGCGGTACTACACGCGACACCAGGCGTGCGGCTCGCCGTTCGTTCTCGGCCTGCATCTCGCGCCGATCGAAGACTAGTCGGTAAGCGTTTTCCCCATTGTTCCGTTGGTCCTGTTCGCCCCGGACCATGAATGGTGTCGTGGTGGCGTCCAGTCCAGAGGGCAGCGGTACGCCGATGCCTTCGTGCAGATGAGGAAGGAACCCCTTCACATGTCCAGGATTCGCCGCAGTGTCGTGGTCGCCGGTGCGATCGCCCTTGCCGGTCTCGCTGTCCCCACCACCGCCTCGGCCGCTCCGATCGGCGCCGACGACGGCGTCGGCGCCCTCTCGTGCTCGACGTCGGTCGAGACCAGCGGCTCGGTCGCATCGGCCTCCGCCGAGTGCGACGGCTCGATCGTCGAGGTCTACGTGTCGTCCACGGTCAACGGCGTGACGGTCGAGGACTCCGAGACGGGCGAGGGCAGCGCGTCGGCCTCGGTCGACGGCGGCAGCGGCCAGAACTGCAGCACCGTGGCCCGCATCACCGTCGACGGTGTCGTGGTCGGCAACAGCGGGTCGAGCAGCAGCAGCTGCTGACGTCCCGACGCGACGCGCCCGGCAGGCTCTTCCCCGATGGCCTGCCGGGCGCGTCGCACGTCGCTCACCAGAGGAGATCTGCCTGATGAATACCCGTGACCCCCGTTCCACCTCCACCGGCGGCCGAACCCCTCGGCTCCGTCACCGGACCGCACTGGTCACCGCCGCTGCGCTGCTTGCCGCCGCTCTCGTCGGGGCCGCCGCCTCGTTGGCCCCGACGCTCGCGTTCGCGCGGGTCAGTGCGGCAGTGGCTCTTGACGTGTACGCCGCGCCGAACGGATCCGGCACCGCGTGCACCCAGGCGGCGCCGTGCTCGTTGGCAGGCGCGCGCGACCTGGTCCGGGCGTCCAACGACGCCATGACCGGTGACATCGTCGTCCACCTCGCCACGGGTACCTACACGATGTCGGAGACCTTCGTGCTCGACGGCCAGGACTCGGGAAGCAACGGTCACCGCGTCGCCTGGAAGTCCGCCGGTGATGGGCCGGTCGTGTTCTCCGGGGGCCGTGAGCTCACCGGCTGGCAGCAGCAGCCCGACGGCTCCTACCGCACCACCGTCCCCGACGGCACCGTGTTCCGGCAGATGTGGGTCGAGGGGCGCAATGCCGTGCGAGCACGCACACCGCGCGCCGGACAGTACTCGCGGCTGGTCGAGTGGCAAGGCGGCCAGGACCCGCAGCGCATCGCGGTGCGAACCGCCGACGTGCCGGCCATCGCCTCGGTCGAGGGTGTCGAGATCGTCGCCAAGCGCAACTGGACCCAGCACCGGCTCCGGGTCGAGAGCATCACCCGGGGAAGCGACGGGCTGACCTACGTCACCCCGAAGTCACCGGAACGGGAGATCAGCTTCGGCGCGACCCCGAGCCCACTGGCCGAGCAGACCTACTTCTTCGAGAACGCTCCCGAGCTACTCGACCTGGAAGGTGAGTTCTACCTCGACCAGGCGAGCGACCAGGTCACGTACATCCCGCGCGCCGGCCAGACGATGAGCTCGGTGTACGTCCCCGGCATCCAGACCGTGCTCGCCGTCCGAGGCACTCCGCAGGTGCCAGCGCGTGCCATCACCCTGTCCGGCATCACGTTCGCGCACGCGTCCTGGACCGAGCCCGACACCGAGGGCTTCGTCGGAACCCAGGCAGGGGTCGGCAAGAACGCCTCGGCGTTCCTGCCGGCCGCAGTCGAGGTGGAGGATGCGTCCGACGTGGTGCTCACCGAGAGCTCGTTCACCCAGAGCGGGGCCAACGGGCTCAACATCCTCGGCGGATCGAGCGGCATCGACGTCTCGCGCAGCGAGTTCGTCACGCTCGCCGGGCAGGGCATCGCCATCGACCCGCTCGTGCGGGGCAACGTGGACGCGACCGAGCTCATCTCGGACGTCTACGTCGGAGACAACCGCGTGCACTCGGTGGGGCTGGACTACTCGGGCAGCGTCGGCATCTTCGCCGGCTACGCACAGAAGCTGTTGATCGCCAACAACGACGTCTACGACCTGCCCTATACCGGGATCAGCGTCGGATGGGGGTGGCGAACCGACGAGACCACGCTGCGGGAGAACGTCATCCGCAACAACGAGATCTGGAACGTCATGTACCTGCACGACGACGGTGCCGGCATCTACACGATCTCGAACCAGCCGTCGAGCCAGATCGCGCGGAACTACGTGCACGGGGTGCAGCGGTCGGTGTGGGCGGACGGGAACCCGGTCGCCGGCATCTACCTCGATCAGGGCACGACCGGCTACACGGTGTCGGAGAACGTGCTCGAGGACGTCGAGGAGCGGATCCATCAGAACAAGACGGGAAGCAACACGATCACCGACTCGGTGACCGACGCCGACGCCGTCAAGGCGGCGGCTGGCGCCCGGCCCTGAGCGAGAGGCGTTCGTTCGGTGGGCGAGCCGGTCCTCA
>JBOFLR010000514.1:0-1914 GCA_051657965.1 Dermatophilaceae bacterium | reverse complement strand
TGGTCGACCAGTTCGGCGGGTGGCCCATCTTCGAGCACTGCCTGCCGTTCGACGTCGCCCGGTACTGGGACGAGCTCAACGGCATCGACTGGCCGGTGGTCTGGACCGCGGAGCGCGACCACGAGATCTGGGACCGGGTGCACGGCTGAGATGCATCCGGCGCCCGAGCCGACCACCACCCGGCCAGCCCTGCCGCGGCCGGCGGCGACGCCGGTCGTGGTCGTCGGCGCCGGCCCGGTCGGCCAGAGCGCGGCTCTGCTGCTGGCCCGCTGGCAGGTACCCGTCATCCTGCTCGACGCCCGTCCGCAGCGTGACCCGGTCGGCTCCAAGGCGCTGTGCCACGCCCGCGACATCCTGGACGTCTGGGAGTCGGTCGGTGCCGGCGCCACGCTGGCCGCCGACGGCGTCACCTGGGACACCGCGCGCACCTACTACCGGGATGCCGAGATCTCCCGGTGGACCTTCACCGACACCGGCCGCTCGCCGTTCCCGCCGTTCGTCAACGTCGGCCAGCAGCGCGTGGAGGAGGTGCTCGACGCCCGGCTGGCCGCGGAACCACTGGTCGATGTCCGATGGGGTCACGAGGTGATCGGCATCGACCAGGACGACGACGGAGCCACCATGACCGTCCGCGTCGGCCCGGGAGCCACCGAAGACCGCGTCGGCCCGAGAGGCATCGACGACCGTGTCGGCGACACCACCGTGCTCCGTGCACCGTACGTGGTCTGCTGCGCAGGGTCCGCAGGCGGGCGGCTGCGTCGCGCGCTCGGGGTCGACTTCGAGGGCGTCTCGTTCGACGACCTGTTCCTCATCTGCGACGTCCGCGCCGACCTGCCCGGCTGGGAACGCGAGCGCCGCTTCTGGTTCGACCCGCCCTGGAACCCCGGCCGTCAGGTCCTCGTGCACGCCTGTCCCGACTCGACGTACCGCATCGACTGGCAGGTGTCGGCCGACTACGACCTGGCGGCCGACGAGCAGGCCGGCGGACTCGACCGGCGCATCCGCCAGGTGATCGGCGACCGGCCCTACGAGCTGCGATGGCGTTCGGTGTACCGGTTCCACTCCCGGCGGGTCCCGCGGATGCGGGTGGGCCGGGTGCTGCTGGCCGGTGACTGCGCCCACCTGATGTCGCCGTTCGGCGCGCGCGGGCTGAACTCCGGCGTGCTCGACGCGGACAACCTGGCGTGGAAGCTCGCGTTCGTCGTCCACGGCTGGGCGGGTGAGGGACTGCTGGACAGCTACGACGCCGAGCGGATGGCCGCGGCGGCCGAGAACCTCGAGGTCACCGGCGCCACGATGCGGTTCCTCGTACCGTCGGATGATGTCCGGCGAGCCGCGCGCGAACGGGTGCTGGAGGATGCCGCGCGCGACCCGGACCGGGTGGGCGACATCGACTCCGGCCGGTTCGCCGAGCCGTTCTGGTACCACGACCTGCCGCTGACCACTCCCGATCCGAGCCGTCCGCCGACCGGACGACCCGCCAAGGGGACCGCGCCCCCTCCCGGACCGGGTGTGCTGCTGCCGGACCTGCCGGTGCGATGCGCCGGCCTGCCGGGCGTGACCCGGCTCCGTGAGCTGGCCCGGCTCGGGGTGCTGCTGCTGACCGCTCCCGGCGTCGACGTCTCGGCCGTCGACCAGGCCGTCCGGCCGCTGCTGCGGGGGGCGCCGGGCCTGGTCGTGGCGGCGTGCGACCTCGTCGTGCCGCCGGCGTCGGCTGCGACCACGAGAGCAGAGGGCGCAGAAGGAGCAGAAGAAGCACAAGGCGCCGCGGCCGCCGCGGATCCCGCCGGGCGGACCGACGTGCCGACCGTCCTCGGCATGCGCGCCGGTGAGGTGTGGGTGGTGCGGCCCGATGCGTACGTCGCCGCCGCCGTGTCGCCCGGCCCGGCACTGGACTCCGCCGTCCGGCGTGCC
>JBOFLR010000513.1:0-4486 GCA_051657965.1 Dermatophilaceae bacterium | reverse complement strand
GCGTCATCGAGGCGGTTCGGCATCCGTCGTGCGGGATCAGAGGCATCCCGCCCGCTCTGGAGATCGCCGCCAAGTCAGGGAGCAATAGCACCCTGACTCGGCGGGATGCTCCTGACTCCGCGGGAGGGGGCGTCGGCGCCGAGGTCGACGATCGCGGCGACCGGGCCGCCGCCGTCGGGGCCCTGGTGCGCCGCCGACACCGAGACGAACACCGCCGGGTCGCCGGTGACCGCCGCGGTGACACCGCCGACGCACGCCTTGATCTGCCGGTGCCAGTGCACGTCGGAGTCGTCGAGCATGGCGTTGCGCCGCCCGCGCACCTGCCCGTCGAGCGATGCCTCGCACTTGAGGAACACGTTGACCAGCCGGCCATCGAGGTCGGCGGAGTGCGGCCGTTCGGGAAGGTCGAGCCCGGCGTCGCGGATCGCGGCCCAGATGCCGTCCTGGTCGAGGGCGTCGCGCATCACCGCGTGCCCGATGCGGTACCGGCCGCCGACCCCGCGGGCGTTGCCGACGACGACCACCTGGGCGCGGTCCAGCTCGACGCCGCTGGAGCACGAGGCCACCGAGGAGTACAGCGAACGGTCGTGCATGACGGCCTCGTCGGGCGGCATCTCGATCTCGCCGAGAGCCACCGCGACGCCGAGCGCGGTGCAGCCGTTCGAGAGATCCATCGACTCGTGGGTGTGCTCGGTCCAGACCCGCTCGCCGCGCGCCTTGGCGTCGCGGATGGTGTGGATGGTCAGCAGCGGCGTCTTGGTCTGCACGTAGTGCACGTCGGCCGCGTCGGCGATGCCGGCCCGCTCCATGGCGACGCGCACGGCATCCGCGACCTTGGCGATCATCGCGCCGTACCCGATCTCCTCGGGCCGCAGCGGCTCGCTCATGGCGAACCCGACGGTCAGCCGCGGCTCGTCGGTGGCCTCGGCCTGCTCCGGGGGGACGGTGGCGAACACGGTGGCGTGCGGGCTGATGACGCCGTCGGTGCCGCCGGACCAGACGATGGGGATGTCGCGCACGCGCTCGGGGTCGGCGCCCTTGGCGACGAGGACCTCGCGGAACGCCCGGTCGGCGATGATCCGGGTGTAGTCGTTGACCCCGCCGTTGCCCTCGGTCTTGCCGATGACGGCGACGACCCGGCCGGCGTCGATGACACCGTCGTCGATGAGCGCAGCGAGCTCGGAGGCGTCGGAGACGGAGTGCAGGGGGATCTTGCGGACCTCGATGGCGTCGGGCATGGCTGGGTCCTCTCAGTCGTGGGCGGATGACGTGGGGTCGGCGGCGGACGACGTGGGCTCGACGACGGTGCCGGCGTGGCCGTCGACGCCGTCGGCGATCCGGGCGAGGGAGGTGACGACGGCTCGCCGACCCCCGCCCTCGACGAAGCGGATGGCGGCCTCGACCTTCGGAGCCATCGACCCGGACGCGAACTCGCCTGCGGCGCAGTGTGCTCGGAGCTCGCCGACCGTGACACGGCCGAGATCGCGCTGGTGTGTCGTGCCGAAGCCGGTCGAGACCCGGTCGACGTCGGTGGCGATGACCAGCACCTCGGCACCGATCCGGCCGGCGAGGAGCGCAGCGGTGAGGTCCTTGTCCACCACGGCCTCGACCCCGTGCAGGTGGCCGTCGGGCCGGCGGACGACCGGTATCCCCCCGCCACCGGCCGCGACGACGACGTACCCGGCGTCGAGCAGCGTGCGGGCCGTGGCGAGGTCGAGCACCTCCAGCGGCTCGGGGGAGGCGACCACCCGGCGCCAGCCGCGCTCGCCACGGTGGTCCCAGACCTGGCCGTGCGCCGTCATCCGGGCGGCCTCGTCGCGGGAGACGTAACGCCCGATCGGCTTGGTCGGCCGGGTGAGACCCGGGTCGTCGGCCGCCACGAGGGTCCGGGTGACGAGCGCCGCGACCGGCGGCGCGGCCGCCCACGCACGGGTCCCACCCTTCGCGTGGGCGCGTGAGACCCCCGGCGACACCTCCGCGAGGGCACCCTCGAGCGCGTTCAGCAGCGCCGCGCCGATGGTGCCCTGCGTCTGCGCGCCGCACCAGTCGAGGGGCACCGGCGGGACGACATGTGCGGCGAGCTCGTTCTTCACCAGCAGGTTGCCCACCTGGGGGCCGTTGCCGTGGGTCACCAGCAGCTCGTGACCGGCGGCCACCACCTGCGCGGCCTCACGGGCCGCGTCGCCGAGCGCTGCCACCTGGGCCGCCGGGGTGGCGCTGCCGTCGGGGCCGGTCATCGCGTTGCCACCGAGGGCGAGGACGACGCGCATGCCCTCGACGATATGGACCGCCGCCCCCCGTCGGCGTCGTCAGGTTCTGCCCATGGCCGCGAGGCCGGATGCCGCAACCTGCCGACACCGTGGAGCCGCCGCCGGCGAGCCGCCGCCGGCGGCGGCTCAGGCCACCGGGTCGCGCTGCGGCAGGGGTCCGGCGCTCACCGTCGGGCCGACCCGTACCCCACCGGTCGCGGCGATGATGAGCGCACCGGTCGCCATGACGACCCCGATGGAGACCAAGCCCCACTGCGCGTCACCGAAGAGATCGGTTATCCAGCCCACCCAGTACGGGCCGACGAACCCGGCGAGGTTGCCGAACGAGTTGACCACGGCGATACCGGCGGCCGCCGCCACCCCGGTGAGGAGAGCGGTCGGCATCCGCCAGAAGCCCGGGAACGCCGTCATGATCGCGACGGCACAGACGAACAGCCCGGCGTACCCGACCCACGGGCTGGGCACGAGCGCGGTGCCGGCGAGCGCGGCGCCCCCGACCGCCATCGGCGCCACGGTGAGCATCGGCCCGCCGCCGCGGCGGTCGACGACCCGGCCCCAGAGGATGATCGCCACGGTGCCGACCGCGTACGGAGCGGCGGTGAGCAGGGTGACGGTGAGGTTGTCGGCGATGTCGAGACGGCTCTTGACGACGGTCGGCATCCAGAAACCGAGCCCGTAGAGCCCGAAGATCAAGGTGAAGTAGACCAGCGCGAGCAGGGCCACGCGTGGGGTGAACGCCGACCTGAGCGAGGACAGGCCGTGAGCCGCGCGGGCCACACCCTCCTCGGCTCGGAGCGCGGACACCAGCTCGTCGCGTTCGCTGCGGCTGAGCCACGAGGCGACCTCGGGCCGGTCGGTGAGCACGCGGAGCACGAGGAAACCGACCACCACGGTGGGCACGCCCTCGACGATGAACAGCCACTGCCAGCCGGAGAGACCGAGCAGGCCGTCCATCCGCAGCAGCAGCCCGCCGAGCGGGGCGCCGATCGCGGTCGACACCGGGATCGCGGCCATGAAGAGGCCGACCACGCGGCCGCGCCGGTCGGCCGGGAACCAGAAGGTCAGGTACAAGATGATGCCGGGGAAGAAGCCGGCCTCGGCGACGCCGAGCAGGAACCGCAGGATGTAGAGGCTGGTCTCGCCCTGGATGAGCGCCTGGGCCACCGCGAGCACACCCCACGAGACCATGATGCGGGCGATCCAGATGCGGGCGCCGACGCGATGCAGGATGAGGTTGCTCGGCACCTCGAAGAGGAAGTAGCCGATGAAGAACAGACCGGCGCCGAGCCCGAACACCGTTGCGGTGATGCCGAGCTCGTCGTTCATCGTGAGCGCGGCCACCGAGATGTTGGTGCGATCCAGGTAGGACAGGAAATAGCAGAGGCCGAGGAACGGCAGCAGGCGGCGAGCCACCTTCCGGTAGGTCGCGTCGCTCAGTGTGGGTGTGGTGGGTGTGGCGGAGTGCGGTCCAGACGCCGTTGTCATGGTGTGTCTCCCTGTCTCTCAGTCGGGTTGGTCCGGTCGGGCGAGGTGGGCTCGAGTGCTGGGTCCTTGCTGTTCGGGGTGTCTCGGTTGTTGTGGATGCCGTGCGTGTGGTGGGCGCCGTGCGTGTGGTGGGCGCCGTGCGTGTGGTGGGCGCCCCGGTCGCGGTGGGCGCCCTGGTTGCTCCGGATGGCGACCGCGAGCCCGACGGTCTCCCGGGCGGCTGCCGCCACCAACCGTGCGGCGTCGCGGCGCAGGTGCTCGACCGTGGCCGGGCCGGTGGCGATGCCGACCACGGCGGCGGCGCCGAGCTGCCGCCGGACGTCGGGTGCGAGGTCGACCTGGCCGGCGATTACGACCGTGGGTACCCCGACCGACGCGGCGAGCTCGGTGACCGTGCCGACGACCTTGCCGTGCACCGACTGGGCGTCGACCCGACCCTCGCCGGTGATGACTAGGTCGGCGTCGGCGAGGGCGTCGGCGAGACCCACCGCGGCGGCGACGTGCGTTGCCCCCCAGACGAGCTCGGCACCGACCAGGGCCAGCAGGGTCGCCGGGGTGCCGCCGGCCGCACCGGCGCCGGGCTGGTCGGCGGGGCCGCGGTGACCACCCTCGGCGAGCACGTCGGCGAGGCGCCGCAGCCCAAGGTCGAGGCGCGCCACGTCATCCGGGCTCGCCCCCTTCTGCGGTCCGAAGACGTGAGCGGCGCCGTGGGGGCCGACGAGGGGGTTGGT
>JBOFLR010000512.1:0-2268 GCA_051657965.1 Dermatophilaceae bacterium | reverse complement strand
GCGCGTCGCGTTCGCCGTCGGCCAGGGCGTCGACGCGCAGGCGGAGCGCCGCGAGCGGGTTGCGCAGGCGGTGCGAGAAGTCCTCGACGAGCCGGCCCCGCTCGCCGATGGTCGCCGTCACCGAGGCCGCCATCGCGTCGAACGACGCGGCCAGGCGGCGCAGCTCGGGCGGCCCGGTGTGCCGCAGGTTCTCGGGCAGCCGGCCCGCCGCGAGGGCCTGCGAGGCGAGGTCGAGCTCACGGACCGGGCGCACCATCCACCGGCCGAGGGCCAGGCCCAGCGCCGTGAGCACGGCCAGCCCCGCGAGCGCAGCGGCGAGCGCGAGCGCCCACCGCTGCCGCACGTCGGCCACGGCGCGCGCCGCGTCGACCCGGATGACGACCGCCCCGCCGGTGACGTCGCCGCTGCCCACCACCGGCTGGGCCATGAGGTGTCGGCGTTCGCTCCACGGCCGCACCGCCGGAACCGCGTCGACCGACTGGCCGCGCCGGGCGACGGCGACGGCAGACGCGACGTCGGGGTCGTCGAGGGCGAGCAACCCACGCTGCACCACCACCTGGCCGGCAGGGTCGACCACGAGCACCGGCTCGCCGTAGAGGCGGGAGTACGTGCGGGCGTGCAGGTCGAGCGCGGTGGGGTCGCCGGAGTCGAGGCTCGACCGGGCCAGGCTCGCGAACCGGCCGAGGGCCACCGACCGCTCGAACACCAGCTGCTGGGTGCGTTCGGTCGAGATCGCCGACAGGGCCGGAACCGCCAGCGTGACGACCACGAGCAGGACGCAGCCGAGGATGGGGGCCAGCACCCGGGTGCGCACGCTCAGACCTCGAGGCGGTAGCCGAAGCCGCGGATGGTCGTGATGCGCACCGACGCCGGCAGTTTCGCCCGCACCTGGGTGAGGTGCACGTCGAACGAACGGGAGGCCGCGGCGTACGCGTCGCCCCACACCTCGTCGAGGATCTGCTGCCGGCTCACCGCCGTGCCGGCCCGTCGCGCGAGTGCCGCGAGAAGCGCGAACTCCTTGGCGGTCAACCGAACCGGGCGGTCATCGGCATCCACCACGGTGCGTGCGCCGAGGTCGATGACGGCCCCATTGACGTGCACCTCGGCCGACGCCGAGGCCGCCTCCGCGGGGCGCCGGCGGGTGACCGCGTCGATGCGGGCGAGTAGCTCCCGCAGGCGGATCGGCTTGACCACGTAGTCGTCGGCACCGAGGTGCAGGGCGCGCACCGTGGACCGCTCGTCGGAGCGGGCGGTGACCACCACCACCGGGGTGTCGCTGACCTGGCGCAGCTTGCGCAGCACCTCGAACCCGTCGCCGTCGCGCAACCCGAGGTCGAGCAGCACCACGTCACGGTCGTGGTGCCGCAGCAGGGCATCGACACCGGAGTCGACCCGTTCGACGTCGTGGCCCGCCACGCGCAGCGCGTCGCCGAGCGCGGAGGCGACCGAGTCGTCGTCCTCGACGAGGAGGAACCGCACCCGCGCATGCTAGCCGCGGGCCCGGGCGGCACCACCGGCCCGTGTCTTCGACGACGCCGCGCGAGCACGACACGGCCGCCGGCGACACGTCATCCGGATGCCGTTTGCTCAAGCGAGTGTTAAGACTCACCGCTCCCCCTTCCTGGCCCGGGCGGGGCCGTGGCAGCGTCCACGTCATGTCCCTCGACGGAGCGGTGGCAGCAGGGCCCGGACACCCTCGTCCGAGCAGTGCCCCGGGGACCGACGACGTCGACGCGCTCGTCGCCGGCCAGGACGAGGAGAACCCGCAGCGCCGGCTCGGTCGCCGGCTCGACACCGTGGTGACCCTCTACTGCTTCGTGGTCGCGGTGCTCGTGCTGACCCAGGTGTTCGTGCCGTTGGACCAGGGCAACCAGTTCTTCCTCATCCTCTTCCTCGGCGCGGTCCTGCCGCTGGTCTTCGTCACCTACCGCGCCCGACCGACTGCCGCCGGCGGGGCTTACACCGGCGACAGGGCTCCCGCCGGCGACAACCCGCGCGTGCCCGACTGGGTGCTCACGGTGCTCGCGCTCGTCGTCTGCCTCTACCCGGTGCTGCCGATCGCCCTGCGAGACAGCGGTGGTGGCTTCGACGCCTTCCTCGACCGCCAGGGCCAGCTGACACCGGTCGACGTCGTCATGGGCGCGCTGCTCACCCTGCTCGTCCTCGAAGGGTGCCGCCGCACCACCGGTCTGGTCCTCCCGATCGTCTGCGTCGTCTTCGTCGCGTTCGCCTACTACGGCGGCTTCCTCCCCGTGGGCTGGGCCATCT
>JBOFLR010000511.1:0-5960 GCA_051657965.1 Dermatophilaceae bacterium | reverse complement strand
GGGTCAGTGCAGGCGTCGGTCGCCGACCGGTTCCGCCGGCCTGCGGAGCCGATCGGGGAGGAACACGGCGCCGGGCGCGTCATCCGAGCGGGCGGCGGTGTCGGCCGGGTTGGCGACCGCGCATCGCCGGAGTGAGAGGCAGCCGCACCCGATGCACGAGTCGAGGCCGTCGCGCAGGCGTTCCAGCGCCTCGATCTGGTCGTCGAGCCGGTTCCGCCAGTGCCGCGAGATGCGTTGCCAGTCGGACTTGCTCGGCGTGCGCCCGGCCGGGATCCGGGACAGCTCCACGGTGATCTCCTCGAGGGTGAGGCCCACGTTCGCGGCGGCTCGGATGAAGGCCAGCCGTCGCAGCGTGTGCCGCGGGAACAGCCGCTGGCCTCCGGCGCTGCGCTCCGCCGTGATCAGTCCGCGGCTCTCGTAGTAGCGCAGCGCGGAAGCGGCGAAACCACTTCGAGCGCCCACCTCCCCGATCGACATCAGGTCGCGCGTGTCCATGCCACATCCCAATGATCTCGACATTCCTTGACCTCACGTTAACATGAAGTACAAGACTGCGGGTCATGCACTCAGAACGCACAATCGCCTACTCGGAACGTACGGTCCCTGATGTGGACCGCAGAGTCGCGCTCGTCACGGGAGGGTCGGCCGGGCTCGGCCGGGAGCTCGCACACCTCCTCGCCGGCGACGGGTGGCACGTCGTCGTCGACGGCCGCCGGCCCGATCGTCTCGCGGATGTCGCACGGCCCGGCGTGCACCCCGTGGTCGGTGACATCGGCGACGTCGACCACCGGTCCGCGCTGGTCGACGTGGTCGCCGGGCTCGGCCGGCTCGACGTGCTGGTCAACAACGCCAGCACGCTGGGCCCGACGCCGCTTCGGCCCCTGGCCGATCTGCCGCCCGGCGCACTCGAGACGGTCTGGCGCACCAACGTGCTCGCCCCGACCGACCTGCTGATGCGGCTGCTGCCGGCCCTCGCGGCGAGTGGCGGTGTAGCCGTGTCGATCTCCTCCGACGCGGCGGTGGAGCACTATCCGGGGTGGGGTGCGTACGGCGCCTCGAAGGCGGCGCTCGACCATCTCGCGCTCACCGTGGCGGCGGAGAACCCCGCGGTTCCGGTCTACGTGGTCGACCCGGGTGACATGCGCACCGAGATGCACCAGTCGGCGTTCCCCGGCGAGGACATCAGCGACCGGCCGCTCCCGGCGACGGTCGCACCACGTCTGATCGCGCTCCTCGAGCACCGCCCACCCTCGGGCCGGTACCGCGCCGCCGAGCTGGACATCACCGAGTCGGCCGTCCGCCAGTCGTTCGCCGTCGAGCCGGCCAGCGCTGAACCGGTGGTGGCACCGTGACCGCGGTCGTCGGGCGGCCGGCCACCCGCTTCTCGCCGTCGGCCTTCGCCTCGCTGCCCGCCGAGTCGCGTGGTCTGGCCCGTGACGAGGTGCGTCTGCTCGTCGCCCGGCCGAGCGGCATCCGGCATGTACGGTTCCGCGACCTTCACCACGAGCTCGACCCCGGCGACCTCGTCGTCGTCAACACCTCCGCGACGGTGCCGGCCGAGCTCGACGGCCGGCACACCGGACGGGGCGAGGTCGTCATCCACGTGGCGTCACGACTCGACGACGGCAGCCGGGTGGTCGAGCTGCGCACCGCGCCGCACGCCGAGCGGGCGGTGCTGGATGCCCAACCAGGCCACCTGGTCACGGCGGGTGCGGCCGTCATCCGGCTCGTCGAGCCCTACCCGTTCCGCGCCTCTCCGACGGGGGTGGGGAATCGGCTGTGGCGAGCCACCGTGAGCGGCGATCTGGACCACGAGCTGGCGGCCCGTGGGCGGCCCATCGCGTACGGCTACCTCGAGCGGCCACTACCGCTGGAGATGTACCAGACGGTGTTCGGCATCCGAGGCGGAAGTGCCGAGATGCCCTCTGCTGGGCGGCCGTTCACGACCGAACTGGTGACCCGGCTCGTTGCTGCAGGGGTCGGGGTCGCGCCGGTCACGCTGCACACCGGCGTCTCGTCGCAGGAGGCGGGCGAGGGTCCGCAGCCGGAGTGGTTCGAGGTACCGGAGGCGACTGCCGCCGTAGTGAACACCACCCGCGCCGCCGGCCGGCGGGTGGTCGCGGTCGGCACGACGGTCACGCGTGCCCTGGAGTCGGCGGTGGCGGATGACGCCGTGGTCGTTCGATCGGGGTGGACCGACCGGGTCGTCACCGCGGATCACCCGCCACAGGTGGTGAACGGTCTGGTCTCGGGGTGGCACGACCCGGCGGCCTCGCACCTGCTGCTCGTCGAGGCGGTGGCCGGCGAGGCGCTGACCCAGGCGGCCTACGACGAGGCGGCCGCGGACGGCTACCTCTGGCACGAGTTCGGCGACAGCGCTCTGTTCCTTCCGTGACCTCAGGTACCCGCTGCTGAGGAGCGCGCCGTGCAGCGCACTCAGCGACCGGGTTCGAGGCCTCCCGCCGCACCCCTGAGGTCGCCACCGGCGCGCAGGTGGGAGTCGGCGTCGTCCGCCACCGCGAGGGCCACCAGGTCGCGGGCCTCCGGAGTCCTCAGCTCGGTCCGCCAGGCGAGTGCCAGCTCGCAGCGACCGACGTCGGACAACGGAACGAACGTCACCGTGTCGACTCGGAGGCTCGTGCGTGCGCTGTCCGGGAAGAACGCCACCGCGTGTCCGCTCCCGACCAGGGTCAGGAGGCCGGTGATCGAGTCGGTCCGGCCGCCGACCGTGGGGTCGGTCTCGCGAAGGTCCGCTGTGGTCCAGAACCTCTCCCACGTCGGGTCCGCCGGAACGGAGTAGCCGACCACCGGCTCAGCGACAACGTCCGCCAGCCGCACGCTCGAGCTCCTGGCCAGCGGGTGAGTCGATGCGATCGCGACGCATCGGCCCTCGGTTCGTACGACCTGCCAGCGCACCGAGCCATCGGTCCGATAGGGCGGGTAGACGAACGCGACGTCCACCGAGCCGTCGCGGACGGCGGCCAGGTGGTCGGGGAACCGTGGCTGGCAGGTCACGAGCTCGACGTCCGGGTGGTCGGTTCCGAACTGACGCAGCACCCCGGTGACATACGCATCGGGCAGCGGGCCGACCAGACCGATCCGCAGTGAAGCGCGCCACGGACCTCCGGTGTCCCGGGCTCGCACGCGGGCATCCGCTTCTGCGGCCAGTGCGATGCGGGCGGCGGGGAGGAACGCCTCTCCGGCCGAGGTGAGCGAGACCCCGCGTGCATGCCGGTCGAGAAGCCGGACGCCGAGGTCCTCCTCCAGGCGCCGCACCTGCTGGGACACCGACGGCTGTGCTATCCGGAGCCGTTCGGCGACCCGCCCGACGTGACCCTCTTCGGCGACCGCCACGAAGATTCCCCAGCGCCGCAGGTCGCCAGCCATAGCAGTAAGCCTATCGACCACGGCGGAATCGCTCTTGGACGGATGCCGCGCCGCCCCGCGAGACTGCGCTCGGGCATTGCCTGCTTCTCCTCGCTCACCACGAAAGGCTCACCGTGTCCGATG
This sequence comes from Dermatophilaceae bacterium, assembly GCA_051657965.1. Taxonomy (GTDB): domain Bacteria; phylum Actinomycetota; class Actinomycetes; order Actinomycetales; family Dermatophilaceae; genus JBOFLG01. The sequence goes on along the minus strand of JBOFLR010000511.1, from coordinate 2,450 downwards.
GCAACACCAGCCTGACCCACAGCACCGTCGACCTGGAGGAGGCCCGGATCCACTACGTGACGGCCGGCCCGGACGACGCCGACCGAGACCCGGTGGTACTTCTACACGGCGGATTCCAGACCTGGAGGTGCTGGCGCACGGTGATACCGGCGCTGGCGGAGCACACTCGAGTGGTCGTGCCGGACCTGCGCGGCCTCGGGGACTCCGCGGTCGTCGACGGCCCCTACGATCAGCGCACGCTGGGCGGCGACGTCCGCGGGCTACTGGATCACCTCGCCATCGACCGGGCCGCCGTCGTCGGCCATGATGTCGGCGCTGCGGTCGCCACCGCCTTCGCGGTCGACCATCCGGATCGGACCACCCGGCTCGGTTTCCTCGAGTACCTGCTGTGCGGTTTCGGGTTCGAGGAGGCGCTCGCCCCCCGGCCGGACGGCCACCACCTGTGGTTCGCTGCGCTCAACATGGTGCCGGCTGTACCGGAGCTGCTGGTCGCCGGGCACGAGCGTGCGTACCTCTCGCTGCTCATGCGCGAGACGCTGTCCGCCACGCCCGCGGCGGTACCCGAGGAGGATCTCGACGAATACGTCCGGTGCTACTCCCGTGCCGACGGCTGGCGACCGCTGTGCGAGATCTTCCGGGCCACCTGGACCAATGCCGAACAGAACCGATCCAGCGCTGCAGCGTCGCGACTGTCGATGCCGGTGCTGGCCATCGGCGGCGAGTACAGCGCAGGCGAGTATGTCGGGCAGTCCATCGGTGCGCTCGCCGACGACGTGCGTGCGGTTGTCCTGTCGGGCGCCGGCCATCTGCTCGCCGAGGAGAGGCCAGCCGAGCTGCTCGCCGAGCTGCTGCGTTTCCTCGACCTGCCCACCGCTGCGGGCTGACCACCCTGCTCTCCTACCGGAGGGCTTGCATCTCCCCCTACCGGAGGTTGTGCGTCCCCGGGCACGTCGGATGCAGTGGCCTCTCCGGGCCGGCAGGGTCGAGAAGATGGCCGTTCACGCGGAGCGCCCACCGTTGCCGGTGACGGCAACGGTGGGCGCTCGGTACTGCGGGCGAGGCGGTGGTGGTCAGCCGGCCGAGGTCTCGCTCACGGTCGGTGTTGCAGTAGCCGTCTCGCTCTCGGTCGGCGTCGGGCTGGGGCTGCCCGTCGGTGTCTCGCTCGAGGTCGGCGAGGGCGAGGGGCTGCCGGTCGGGGACGGCGACGGGCTCGGGGTGCCACCCTCGCCGCCGCTGCCCTCGGTGTCCGTCAGCGCCTGGCGCAGACCGTCGTAGGCCGGCTTGGGCGTCCCGTCGGCCTCGAACGGCTGGGCCTTGTGCTCGTTGGACTGCGGGTCCATCGAGTCCTCGCGCAGGCCCCAGAGGGTGAAGACGTCGACGCCGACCTCACGAGCCGCGGTCATCAGACCCTGAGCGGCGACGCGCTGGGCCTCCCGGGCCTCCTTGCTGCCGGCCTCGTAGCCCTGCGTGTAGAAGTCGACCTCGCCGAGGTGCACCTCGAGGCCGAGCTCCTGGTAACGGCGCACGTTCTCCTTGAAGGCATCCCAGTTGTAGGTTCCGTCCTGGTTCTGTGGGCCTGAGTACTCCGCGGGCACCTGCCCGGCCGGGTAGGCGTTCATGTGCGACTGGAACTCGATCACGTCCAGCTTCACCCCTGACTTCAGCAGGTGGACGGCGAGCTGGTACGTCGACTGGTAGTTGCCCTGGCCGGAGAACTCCATGTTGTTCTCGCGCAGCCCGAGCTTCGCGTTCGGCGCGGCCTGGGCGGCCTGCTCGAACGCCTTGCGGATGTAGGCCGGGTGCTCGGTCAGCGGAGCCTGGTCGCCGGTGAGCCCGGACTTGTCGGGTTCGGTCCCCATGGCGTTCCAGTGGGTTTCGACGTACTTGCCCGAGCGGTTGGCGAACGGCTCGTTGACCACGGTCCAGTAGTCGACCTGCTCGGCGTTCCCCGCCGAGGAGGTGATCTTCTGCACCGCATCGGTCATGTGACCCTCCACGTCGGCCGCACTCGGCGAGCCCTGCAGCCACTTCGGAGAGTAGTGAGCGGCGCCGAAGGGAAGCCAGGCGTGCACCTGCATCCCCTTCTCGTCGGCCCAGTCGACCATCGCGTCGTGCTCGTCGATCTTCGTCGCGTCGAACGTCTTCGGCCCGGTCCAGGAGCCGACCCAGTGCTGGTGCGTCGAGAGCAGGTTCGCCTCGCGCTCGACGATCGGGCCGTCGGCATTGGCCAGGTTCGACGGGTTGGAGTGCGCGCCGACGATCATGTCGGGTGCGGCGATCGCGGCCAGGCCGCCCTCGGGCGCGGCGCCGGCGCTCTCGACGCTCGGCGCCTCGCCGGTGTCCGGCCCGAGCGGGCGGGCCTGAGCGGTCGACGCGGCGACCCCGGCGACGCAGGCCACGGCCAGGGCGCCCACGAGCGCGGAACGCCGCACCCGGTGACCGGGCCGGGA
>JBOFLR010000510.1:0-6643 GCA_051657965.1 Dermatophilaceae bacterium | reverse complement strand
CCTCGCCTCAGGGGCAGATCCGCCCGGTCGTGCCTCCGCACGGGGGCTCGACGAAACGCGGCCAGGTAACGGTCCAGCTGTACCGAGCCGAGTCGACTGTGCGGCCGGTGTCGGGGTCAGTGGCTTGCAAGGTCACGGTGTGTGTCGTCGTCCTCGTCGTGTCCGAGACTCGAGACACCTGGACGCTGACCGAACCGGCGCCGCACGACACGCCGCCCGGTCCTCCGGTCGGGCCCGTGGTGACCACCGCGCATGTGCCGGAGAACGTCGCCCACGAGGCCGGCATGGCGAGGTCGAGTGTCGTCACGCGGTCGTACGGGGAGGCGTCATCGTAGGGACTGGTGCTCTGCGACGAGACGACAGATGCGCCGCTGTCCGGCATGGGGATCGCCGGTGGCGCGCTGGCCGCGGCCGAGGTGCCGGCCGCGGGCCCGGTGCCGGCCGCATTGGTGGCGGTGACCGAGAAGCTCGCCGTGCCGCAGTCACCGGAGGTCGGGCACGGGAGGGTGACGCTTGCCGAGCCACCGCCGCCGGACCAGCGGTCCGAGCCGGAGGAGTTGGACGCCGTCACCGTGTAGCCGGTGATCGCGCTGCCGTTGTCGGGTGCCGCGGACCAGGAGAGCGCGAACACCACCGACCCTCGGGCCCGGGCCGTCTCGGTGGCCGAGAACCCGCCGGGCGCGCCCGGCGGAGCGGCCGAAGGGGGAGCCGGCGAGGGAGCCGGCGGGCGGGTCGGAGGCGTCTGAGACGGGAGGGTGAGCGTGTCCGGGCCCGAGGTGAGCTGGCGACCGCCGGGGAACCTCGCTCGCACGGCGATCGTCACGGTGTCGCCGGCCGCGAGACCGGTGACCCCGGCCGAGGTGGTGGAGCCCGAGACCCGCGCCGCGACCGAGCCGTCGACGAGCACCTCGTAGCCGGTGGCAGTCCGGCCGGGCTGACTCCACGACACCTCGGCACCGCCGGTCCCGGACAGCCGCACGTCGGTGATGACCGGCGCCTGCAGGCCGGACCCGCCCGGCGTCCCCGTCGGCGGGATGCTGCGCGGGGGCCGGGTCGGCTCGGCCGGCAGGCGAGGTCCACCGGTGCGGGTCCTGGTCACCGTGGGGCGGGGCGGCTGCCGGTCACCGGAGGTGGTCGTCGGCAGCGTGCCACCGCCGGGGTTGTAGCGCGGCGGGTCTGTCGGGGGCAACTCGCGCTGCTGCTCGCGGTCCTTCCGGGCTCGCTCCTCGGCCTTCTTGCGGGCCTCGCGCTCGGCCTTCTCGCGCTCGCGGCGGTCGACGTCGGTGGGGGTGAGCCGCTCGTCGAACCGGACGAAGCTCGTGGTGCGGCCGTCGGGTGTCACCTTCACGCCCCTGGTCGAGCCGGGCACGTTGACGAGCAGGGCGCCGTCGTCGACGACGAGCTCGGGAGCGCCTTTGCCGCCGGCGAGGATGTCGGGCCCGGCCTTGCCGCCGTCGGGCTTCAGCCGGATGACGCGCCCGTTCTCCGGGCACGGCACGTAGACGACGCTGGCGAGCTCGACCGGGGTCCCGGGCGAGGTGCAGCCCATCGGGCCGGTGCGCACCTCGGACACCCGGGCGCCGTCGCGGACGATGACCACGACGTCGCGCTCGGGCACGGACACGGGGACGAGGGCGCTCGCGGACTCGCTGGCGGGAGCGATCCGGCCGCGCATCTGTGGTGCCGCGCTCACCAGGTCGCGCCCGGTGCCGACCTGGATGATCGCGCCGGTGTCGGGGCTGACCACGGTGACGCCGCGCTCGTGGGCGACGAGCCGCACCGCGCCCCCGACCTTGGTCAGGGTGCGGTTCTCCTGAGCGGTGAAGGCGAGCGAGTCCTCCGACCACGACAGCCTCGTGAGCGTGTCGTCACCCGCTGCGACCCACACTGCTCCGGTGCCGTCGATCACGGCGTCGCGCAGCCCCTTCGGCGCCAGCCACACCCGCCCCCGGGTCGCGATGGTCACCGGGTCCAGGTTGGCGACCAGGCCGTTCTGCCGGTCGACGAGGAACGCCCGGCCGCGGTCGAGCAGCACCGTGGTGGCGTCCCCGGGCGCGGCGTCGCGCCGGCCGCTGGCGAGCAGCGTGGCGAGGTCGATCGAGGTGATCGCGCCGGTCGTGCGGTTGGTGACGAGCAGCCGGCCGCGGTCCTGCGCGAGCACGAGCTGCTGGCCCGGGAGGCCGACGACGGCGCTGGCCTGCGGCTCGAGCGTGGCCGGGTTGATCTCGACGACCTGGCCGCTCGGGGAGTCGGTGAGCCAGGTGACACCGTCGGTGACGTCGACCGCGGTGCGCGCGACGCCGGTGCCGAGCAGCGACCCGGCGACGACGGCAGCGGCGACGATCGCGACGCCGAGCTCGGCCGAGCCGCGGTCGCCGCGGCGACGTAGGCGGCTCCGCAGGGTCGTCAGGTGGTGTGCAGGCACCGGTCGCATGGGTCAGTCCCTCCGCTCGGCGGAGGCCCTCGGGGCCCACCGCGCTGTCACATCGTCCTCGTCGGCGGTGCCGTCGCTCAACACCACGCCCACCGGAACCTTCCGTTTCGCGTCATCCCGTTTCGCGTCACCCCTGGAGGCGGATCGGCTCGCCCGCGCGTGAGTCGCACCGCCTGCCTCCTGCCGCAGCGGTCGTGGGCTCAGTCCCCACCACAGGCGGCGACGGGCGGGCTGGGCCCGGCGGACACCGCGGGCCACCTCGCGCGCCCGACGCCACCAGTCGTCCGGGAGATCTCCGCGAGGCGCCGATCGCGCGTCCTGCGTGGCGGCTCCCTGCAGGTGCCACGGTTCGGATGGGCGGACGTCATCCGCGGCTCGGGCCCCATCGTCTGCGCGGGCGGCTTCGTCGGGACCCCAGACCTCGCGCTCGGCCGCGCGCGCCACCGTGCCCGCTCCATCACCGCCTGCGGTGAGGTCGAGGGTGGCCGCGACCTCGCGGGCATCCTGGCCGGTGCCGGCGCGCAGGTCGGCGAGCCGGGCGACGTCGAGCAGCTCGGACCACGCACCGGCCGCGCCGCCACGCCGGTGCGCCGCACGACGGCGCAGGCGGAGCGCCCGGAGCACCACCAGCGGGACCAGGGCGAGGGTGAGGACCCCTGCCGCGGCGAGGAGCACCGGCCGCAGGTCGGTGCCGGATGCCGCCGCCGTGCCCGGTGCGGCGACCTCGACGGTCACGGCGGTCGACGGAGTGGCCAGAGGGGTGGGCGACGTGGACGGGATGGGGGCGTCGTCCTCGAGGTCCGGCCCGAACTCGGCCCGCTCGGGCGTCGGCGAGAACGGCACCCAGCCGGCGCCGGCGAAGTAGACCTCGGGCCAGGCCAGCGCGTCGCGGGCCCGGACCACGCGGGCACCGGCGGCGCCGCCGGCCGCATCCGCACCGGGTGTGCGGTCGGCGGCATCCGCACCCGGGGTGAAGCCGACGACGACCCGGGTGGGCAGGTCGACGGCCCGGGCGAGCACCGCGAAGGACGTGGCGAACTGCTCGGACCCGCCGCGCTGCGCGCCGGACGCGCCGTCCTCGCCGAGGAGGAACGCCTGCAGACGCCGGTAGGAGGAGCCGCCCGGCTGCTCGGCGTCGAGTTTCCGGGTACCACGCACGGCGGCCTCGACGGCCTTGGCGCGGGCGAACGGCGTGTCCGCTCCCTCGACGGCGGCCTCGGCGTACTCGCGCAGACCCTCGGGGATGCCGGGCACGGCCAGCAACCCGGACGGCACGACGGTCGGGTCGGGCAGGGCGGCCTCGACGGCGGCCGCGTCGTCGGGGGCGTCGACGAGCCCGACCACGTCGTACGCCGTTCCGGCGCCGGCCCGCGGGTCCATGAGCGAGCCGGACTCGGCGTCGACCAGGGCGCTGCCCAGGCCGACCGACTGCGGCGATCCCGCGGCCGGGAGCCACGGTCGAGGCACGTCGAGCAGGGTCACCCGGGACGTGACGCGTGCCTGCCGGTCACCGGGGCGGAGTGTGGGCTCGGCCTCGCCGACCGGGCGGAACGCCGACGGGGCGGCCCACGCGGAGCCGTCGTACTCGGTGAGCACCGCGAGGTGCAGCGGGAAGACGTCGCCGGTGACGGCGAAGAGCTCGCGCTCGGGGTCGCGGGCCCACGCGTCGAGCTGCGGCATCGGGTTGGCGACGACCACCTCGGTGACCGGCGGCTCGACGACGGTGCGCGGGTCGAACGCGTCGTCGCGCCCGAGCAGCGCACCGGCGACCACGAGCGGGACCGCGACCGCGGCGAGCACCCCCGCGGCCACCACCCGGCTGCCCGCGCCGCCGTTCCCGGCGCCACGCTGACCGGCGCCCGGCTCACCGGTGGCGGGTTCAGCGGCGCTACGCCCACCAGCACCCGACTCACCGCCGCCTGGGTCACGGATGCCTGCCTCACCGCCGGCAGGGTCATCGCCGGCAGGGTCATCGGTGGCGGGCAGGGCCCATCCGGCGACCGCCGCCACCACCAGCGCGACCGCGAGGACGCCCCAGCGATCGGCCGTGCCCGCCGTGAGCGCCACCCCGGCGACGTAGAGCACGAGCGCACCGACGACCGGGCTGGTGCGATGCCGCCGTTCGCGGCCCGCCCGAACCCCGACGAGCACCGCCACCAGGCCGGTGAGGAGCACGCCCGGCGCCAGGAGCTCGGTCACCACCGGAGCCGGCCGCGGCCCGGTCACCAGCCGCGGCACGGCGTCGGCGAGCAGCTGCCAGGGCCGGGTGTCGGCCGAGGCTCCACCGCTGCGCAGCAGCACGGTGGTGACCAGGACGAGCACGGCGACGACCGCGAGCGTCACCACCAGGACCGAGAGCCGCAACGCCCGCCCCACCGCCACGAGCAGCACACCCAGAACGGCGGTGCCGGTGAGCACCACGGCGGCCGGCCAGCCGTCCCACGCGGTCGCCAGCGCGACGGCACCGAGGGTCAGGACGAGCGCGGACCAGCCGGTCTCGACCCACCCCTGGCGGGACCGGGGGGACGGCGTGCCCGACTCGACCGCGGGTGGTCGGATCTCGACCCCGGGCGGCCGGCTCGTGGATCCGGTGCCCGGCACGTGCGCCGAGGGCGGGGTGGTCGTCATCCGTGGGTCACCGCCCAGGCCGACGCGAGCTGCGGCGCGGTGGCGGCCCGGACGGCGTCGACCGTGCCGACCGCGCCGAAACGCGACTCCGGCGCCGGGTCGACCTGCGCCACCACGGGCAGGCTCGACGTGGCGAGCAGGCCGGCCGCCTCGGCGGGCTCGACACCGGTGCCGGTGACGAGCACGGCGATGTCGAGGTCGCGGGTGCTGCCGGCCGCGACGTGCACGGTGTCGACGAGGGCGACCTCGGCGAGCGCGTGGGTGATGCGCGAGTCGGGGGCGGCGGCGACCGTGGCGGGCCGAGCCTCGACGTCGACGTCGACGAGCCCGCTCACCGCCTGCAGCCGCACGTGCCGCCCCTCCCCCAGCGCCCGCTCGACGAGCCCGGCGGCGAAGTCGACCGCCTCCTCGAAGGACTCCTCGGCGTGCTCGCGCGCACCGTAGGAGCCGGACCGGTCGTCGAGGATGACGAGCACGTGCGGCACGGCGGGGTCGGCGTCGTCGCGCACCATGAGCACGCCGGTGCGGGCGCTGCTCGCCCAGTGCAGCCGGCGCAGGTCGTCGCCGGGCACGTACTCGTGCAGGCCGACGAGGTCGGTGCCGCCGTGCTCGACCCGCTCGTCCTGTCCGGTGGCGGCCCGCCGGCTGCCGCGCGGGAGCGCGTCGACGCGGGCCGGCCGGGGCAGCACCCGCAGCTGGCGCGTCATCCCCACGTCGGAGGTGACGGCGGCCAGGCCGAGGGTGGCGGTGCTGCGGATGACGAGCGGCCCGACGAGCACGAGGCCGCGCCGCGGGGTCTCGATGTCGTAGCCGACGCGTACGTGTGCGCCCCCACGGCCGAGGGCGAGCTCGACCGGCCGCGGGTCGCCGTCGACGAGGTCGACGGCGATGCGCCGCAGCGGGATCCGGCTCGGAGCGAGGTCTGCCTCGACCGTGCAGCGCGCCGGCGAGCCGCGGTGCACGACGAGCGGCTCGACCCGCCGGGTGGCGACGGTACGGCGGTCGCCACGCACCGCGGCCACCTCGACGAGGACCAGCAGCAGCAGCGCCGCACCCACCCCGGCGACGGTCCACCACCGCGCCGCCACGCCGACCGCGAGCAGGACGAGCGCCGTGAGCAGGACGCCCCCGCCGCGCACCGTCAGCGAGGTGGCGCGCAGGAGCCGAGCCGGTCCGGTCGGTCCGGGGAGCCGCGCCACGTCATCCGCCTCAGCCGGCCGTGGGCTGGGGAGCGGGCACCTGGTCGAGCGCGTCGGCGAGCACGTCGGCGGCGGTGTGCCCGGCGAGCGCGGCGTCGCGGGTGAGCAGCATCCGATGGGCGAGAACGGGTTCCACGAGGCGCTGCACGTCGTTCGGCACCACGTAGTGCCGGCCCTGCGCGGCGGCGTGCACCTGCAGCGCGCGCACCAGGGAGCGCAGCCCCCGGGTGCTCGCCCCGAGCCGCACCCGCTCGTCGGCGCGGGTCGTAGCACCGAGCTCGCGCACGTAACGCAGGATCGGCTCGGCCACGTGCAGGCGGCCGAGCACCGCGGACCAGTGCACGACCTCCTCAGGACCGGTGACCGCGCCGACCTCGGCGAC
>JBOFLR010000509.1:0-7714 GCA_051657965.1 Dermatophilaceae bacterium | reverse complement strand
GGGCACGGCTGCACCGGCCGGTCTCGGCGGGCGGCGCCACGCTCCTGCTCGTCGAGCCGACCGGCACCGTGACCACCGGCGACTTCGCCGGGGACGTCCCCGAGCACATCGACAGCACCACCGGCCACCGGCTCGCCGAGCCGGATGGCGCCCCCTCGGTCGTTGCGCACGGCACGCGGACCGCTACTGGTTAGATCTCCCGCCGGGCGGGTGGGCCGGCGGTGACGGCGAAGCTGGCCGGCTCGCCGAACCCGTGCTCGGCGAAGGCGTCGCGGATGACGGCGCTCACCTCCTCGACCGACGCTTCCGGCACCAGCGCGATCGACGAGCCGCCGAAGCCGCCGCCCGTCATCCGGGCACCGAGCGCACCGGCCGCGCGGGCCACGTCGACCGAGACGTCGAGCTCGGCGCAGCTGACCTCGAAGTCGTCGCGCAGCGAGGCGTGCGACGCATCGAACAGCCGCCCCAGCCCGACCAGGTCGCCGGCGCGCAGGGCCGCCACGGCATCGGTGACCCGGGCGATCTCGGTGACGACGTGCCGGGTGCGGCGCACCAGCTCCTCGTCGCCGAGATCGTCGAGCCGGCCGAGCGCGGTGTCGAGCCCGTCGACCCCGACCTCGCGCAGCGAGGCCACCGCGAGCAGCGCGGCCGCGCGCTCGCACGCCGCGCGACGCGACCCGTACTGGCCGTCGCCGAGCGTGTGGGCCGCCCGGGTGTCGGTGACCAGCAGCACCACGCCGTGCGCGGCGAGGTTGAACGGCGCGTGCTCGACGGCGCCGCTGCGGCAGTCGAGGAAGAGGGCGTGGTCTTCCCGGCAGCGCAGCGACGCGGCCTGATCCATGCCGCCCGTGGGTGCGCCCGCGACCTCGTTCTCGGCCCGCACACAGGCGGCGGCCAGCCGCGCGCGGCCGGCATCGTCATCCAGCAGACCCAGCCCGAACAGGTCGCTGGCTGCCGCTCCGACGGCGCACTCCAGCGCCGCCGAGCTCGACAGGCCGGCCCCGAGTGGCACCGCGCCGTCGATCGTGACGTCGAGGCCACGGACGTCGAGACCGTTCTCGCGCAACGCCCACAGCACGCCGGCCACGTAGGCGGCCCAGCCGTCCGGCCGGCCCGGCCCGACCTCCGACAGGTCGACCGACACCGTCTCACCGGCCTGCGCGGAGTGCACGCGCATCACGTGGTCGTCGCGGGCGCTCGCCGCGGCGGAGGTGCGCTGGGGCAGCGCGATCGGCAGCACGAGCCCGCCGTTGTAGTCGGTGTGCTCGCCGATGAGGTTGACCCGCCCCGGCGCCGACCAGACCCCGGCCGGCTCGGCGCCGAACATCTCGCGGTGGATGGCGCCGGCTCGGGACATGCCGCGAAGTCTAGGAGCGCGGTCCCTGCCAGAATGACGCGCATGCCCGACGGTCCTCCCGCCACCGACGCCCGCCCGCGCATCCTCTCCGGGATGCAGCCGACCAACGACTCGCTGCACCTCGGCAACTACCTCGGCGCACTGGTGAACTGGGTGGCGCTGCAGCGCGACTTCGACGCCTACTACTTCGTCGCCGACCTGCACGCCCTCACCGTGCCCACCGACCCCGAGGTGATCCGGCGGCGCACCCGCGTCACGGCGGCCCAGTACGTCGCCGCGGGGGTCGACCCGAGTCGATCGGCGGTGTTCTGCCAGAGCCACGTGGTGCGTCATCCGGAGCTGGCCTGGGTGCTCGCCTGCCAGACCGCGATGGGCGAGATGAACCGGATGACGCAGTTCAAGGACAAGACCGCCCGCGGCCAGAACGCCAACGTCGGTCTGTTCACGTACCCGGTGCTCCAGGCCGCCGACATCCTCATGTACGACGCCGCCTACGTACCGGTGGGCGAGGACCAGCGCCAGCACGTCGAGATCACCCGCGACCTCGCCGAGCGGATGAACGCCCGCTTCGGCCCGCTGCTCACCGTGCCCGAGCCGTACATCGTCGAGGAGTCGGCGAAGATCATGGACCTGCAGGAGCCGACCGCGAAGATGAGCGGCTCCACGTCATCCGACAAGGGCCTGATCCTGCTCAGCGACGACGCCGGCCGGATCGCCAAGAAGATCCGCTCGGCCGTCACCGACGTGGGCGGCGAGGTGCGCTACGACCCCGAGACCAAGCCGGGGGTCTCGAACCTGCTCGTCATCCACTCGCTGCTGTCGGGTACGCCCGTGGCCGAGGTGGAGGCCGGTTTCGCCGGCCGTGGTTACGGGGACCTCAAGAAGGAGGTCGCCGAGGTCGTGGTCGAGGCGGCGGGGCCGTTCCAGCAGCGCATGGCCGAGCTGCTCGGGGATCCCGCCGAGCTCGACCGGGTGCTCGCCGACGGAGCCGACCGCGCCCGGAGCGTCGCCGAGGCCACCACCGCCCGGGTTCGCGATGCGGTCGGCCTGCTCGCTCCCACCCGGTAGGGTCCGGTCCCATGTCAGTGCACGGCGTCGCCGTCACCATCCCCGAGCCCTGGGGCAGCGAGCTCCAGCAGGCCCGCAAGCAGTTCGGCGACCCGATGGCCGACGCCATCCCGCCGCACGTCACGCTGCTGCCGCCCACCTCGCTCGAGCCCGACCTGGTCGAGGAGTTCTACGGTCACCTCGAGAGCGTCGCGGCGTCGATGCCGGCGTTCGACGTCGTGCTGGCCGGTACCGGCACGTTCCGCCCGGTGTCGCCGGTGGTGTTCGTGCAGGTGTCGCGCGGCATCTCTCAGTGCGAGCTGCTCGAGAAGGCGGTGCGCTCGGGCCCGGTGGAACGGCATCTCGACTTCCCGTACCACCCGCACGTCACGGTCGCGCACCACCTCGACGACGCAGCCCTCGACCGCGCTTTCGAGCAGCTCGCCGACTTCCGGTGCCAGTTCCGGGTGTCCGGTGTGGAGCTCTACCAGCACGACACCGACGGTGTCTGGCGCGTGGTCACCTCGTTCCCCCTCGCGAACCGTCAGGGCTGAGCGGCGGTCACGGCCTGGTAGTGGCCCACCAGCTGGTCGACCAGCACCGGCCAGGTCCGGGACGACACCGCGTGCCGGCCGGCCGCGCCCATCCGCTCGCGTAGCCCGCGGTCGCCCACCAGCGCGGTCACGCAGTCGCCGAGCTCGCCGAGCCGGTCGGGGTCGAAGAGCAGCCCGGTGCGCCCGTGCTCGACCAGGTCGAGCGGGCCTCCGCGGGCCGGGGCCACGACCGGGAGGCCGGATGCCGCCGCCTCCTGGAGTGTCTGTCCGAACGTCTCCCGGGTTCCCGGGTGCACGAACACGTCGAGCATGGCGTACGCGTCGGCGAGAGCCACCCCGGAGCGCTGGCCGAGCAGCACCGGGGGCCGGTTCGGCCGCCCCGGCATGGTCGCCACCGCCTCGGCGAGCCGTACCGCGGTGTCGACCCGGCTCGGGCCGTCGCCGACGACCACGAGGCGGGTGCCGGGGATGCGCGCGACCTCCTCGAGCCGGCCCAGCTCCTTCTCGGGCGCGAGGCGCCCGACGTACCCGACGAGCACCTCGCCGTCGGGAGCGAGTTCGGCCCGGACGGCCTCGACTCCGGCGCGGCGCTCCGGGTGGAACAGCACCGAGTCCACACCGCGCCCCCAGCGGGCGGTGTCACGGATGCCGTGCGCATTCAGCTCGGCGACGGTGGCCGACGACGGGGCGAGGGTGAGCGCCGCGAGCCCGTGCACCCGCCGGGTCCAGCGCCACGCCGCCGAGGCCGCGCCGCTGCCGATCCGCCCGGGTCCGTGCTGCGCGAGGTAGCTCGGCATGTCGGTCTGGTACACCGCCACGGCCGGTACCCCGAGCGCGACGGCGTCGTGGAGGGCGCGCGCCCCGACGACGAACGGCGAGGCCACGTGCACGACATCCGGCCCGAACGCCGCGAGCGCGATTCGCACCGCACGCGTCGGCACCCCGGTCGGGAACGCCCGCACCGACACCGACGGCATCGTGACCACCGGGACCCCCCGGTACTCCTGCGGCGCCGGCCGTGGAGCGACCAGGAGCGCGTCGTGCCCGGCGGCGGTGAGGCACTCGACGACGCGGCACACGCTGGTGGTGACCCCGTTCAGCGTGGGCAGGAACGACTCGGTGACGACCGCGACGCGCACCTGTCCAGGCTGCCCGGCGGTGCGCGATGCCGGGCGACCTGCCGGCGAGATCTCGATGGCGGTCGGATGACGGGAGGCTGTCCGGTGTGCGGTCCCGATGACGACTGCGGTCCGGTTTGGCGCGGCGGACGCCGTCCGGTCTGACGCACGCAGTTGGCGTCCGGTTCATCGTGACGAGCGAAACTGTCCGGTGTCTCCGTCCAACCCGCGAGGCGGTAATGTGCGCGGCCATGCCGGCTGTCGAGAGCTTCTGGGCGATCGTGCCCGCCGGGGGAGCCGGCACCCGGCTGTGGCCGCTCTCGCGCGCCGGACGGCCGAAGTTCCTCCTCGACCTCACCGGGTCGGGGCGCTCGCTGCTCCGGTCGACCGTCGACCGGCTCGCCCCGCTCGTCGGCGAGCGCGTCATCGTCGTCACCGGCCGGGTGCACGCGGATGCCGTGCGCGAGCAGCTGCCGTCGGTGCCGACCGGCCGGGTGCTCGCCGAGCCGTCGCCTCGTGACTCGATGGCCGCCATCGGCTGGGCCGCCGCCGTGGTCGAGCGCACCGACCCCGAGGCGGTCGTGGGCTCGTTCGCCGCCGACCACGTCATCCCCGACGGCGCGATGTTCGCCGAGGTCGTGGAGGAGGCGGTGGCGGTGGCGCGTACCGGAGTGCTGGTGACGGTCGGGGTGCAGCCGACGTACCCGGCCACCGGGTTCGGCTACGTGCGCTCCGCTGCTCCGCTGCCCGGCTTCCCGACCGCGCTGACGGTGCAGGAGTTCGTGGAGAAGCCGGATGCCGCCCGTGCCAGTGCATACCTCGCGTCCGGCGAGTACCGCTGGAACGCAGGCATGTTCGTGGTGCGGGCGTCGGTGCTGCTCGACCTGCTCGCCCGCTGGCACCCCGACCTGGCCGATGGTCTGCGCGCCGTGGCAGCCGATCCGGGCCGGCTGGACGACGTGTGGCCCGGCCTGACCCGCATCGCCCTCGACCACGCCGTCGCCGAGCCGGCTGCCGCGGCCGGTGAGGTGGCGATGGTGCCTGCTCGGTTCGCCTGGGACGACATCGGCGACGTCACCAGCCTCGCGAGCCTGGCGCCCGAGCCGCGTCCCGGCCTACGGGTGCTGGGCGACGTCGAACGGGTGACGGTCCTCGACGGAGGTGGCACCGTCATCCCCGCCGGCGGGAGGCACGTCGCGATCCTGGGACTGGACGACGTGGTGGTCGTCGACACCCCGGATGCGGTGCTCGTCACCACTCGCGAGCGCGCCCAGGACGTCAAGGCCGTCGTCGAGGCCCTCAAGACCGCCGGCCGCACCGACCTCACTTGACCGAGCCGCTGGAGTGGGTCGATATCCGTATGTCAATGATTCTTGACATTTGTGCTCGCATTGTCGAGGCTGGAGTGGTCATGCAGGAGGTTCCTCGGTGAACCGGGTGCGCGTCCGTCGTCGTCGTGACGGGCTCACCCAACAGCAGCTCGCCGACCACGTGGGAGTGAGCCGGCAGACGATCGTGGCCATCGAGCACGGTGACTACGCTCCGTCCGTCGTCCTCGCCCTCCGGATCGCACGGGTGCTGGACACCACGGTGGAGGACCTCTACGGCGAGGTCGCCGACAGCGGCGGCCCGCAACGAGGAGGAGCACGAGACGATGACCGACGGCGAGACACCGACGACAGCCGTCCGACGACTCGACCGAATTCTCGGTGACCCCGTCCAGGGCCTGGGCGACGAACGGGAGGCGGCCGTGGCGGCACGTACCTGGCGGTCGGCCAGCGTCCTCGGCGTCGCTCTCGCCGGTGGTGTCGTCGCCGGAGTGGCCAGCCGTGGGGTGTCGGCCGGGTCGACCTGGTCGGTCGAGATCCCGGCCTGGTACCTCCTGGTCCCGGTGCTCGTTGTCGAGGCTGCAGCGGCACTCTTCCGTCGTTCCTACGGAGTTCGTCTGCGCCACTACGGCGTCCTGTCGTCGATCAGCCGCCACACCGGACGCGGACACTCCCGGGACTGGCGCGACTGGGCAGCATGGTTCGTGATGCTGGTCGTGATGGTGCTGTTGTCCACGGCGATGATCCAGCACGCCTGAGCCCTGGTGCAAAGCGGTCCGCATCTGTGACGCGCTCCTATGACGCTGAGTACAGCGCCGAGACCGGGGTGGCTACGACGACTTCGGCGCCGTAGCCGGCGTCATAACGTCACGAGGCCCGGCACGGGCAGGCACGGTCGTCGCCCGCCGAAGCCGCAACCGGGCCCGATCACCTAAACGGTCGCCGTCTCGGCGCTTCGACCTCCTGGGTGACGCGCGGGATTGGTGTCCGGCATCCGACCTCACCTGAGGACGTCAGGCGGCGCGGGCCGTCGACGGGTGCGCGCCGCGACGACGAGCGCGAGCACCGCGACGGACGCGACGTCGAACACGACCGGCAGCACGGTGGCGCGCTCTCGCACCTCGCCGTCGAGCAGGAGCAGCGCCAGGAACGCGACCTTCGTGACGACCGCCGTCGCTGCGGCCGGGACGAGCCACTGCGGCCGGATGGCGGCGGCGACCAGCCATGCTCCGAGCGCCGCCTGCAGGACGCCGCGGTGCTGCAGGAGCGCGACGACGAGCGGGTCCTCCGGCGTTACGCCGTACTGACGGTCGAGGTCTGCCGCGGCGACCACTGCGAGGACCGGGGACGCCGTGCCCACGCCGACCACCACCAGAAGCGCGGCGACCACCCGATCGTTGAGGTGCGCGAACCGTCCGGTAATTCTCGTCATCAAGATCTCCTCAGGTCGAGCGGGTGAAGGGCGACCGGGACCGGAGCCCGTCGAGGACGAGGTCGACGGCGGTCCGCAGGGGGACCACTTCGGCGACGTGGGGGGCGAGGTCGGCCAGCTCGGGGGAGTGCTCGTGCAGGTGGGCTCGTACGGCGTCGACGCGAGCGCTCGCGCGCCGCTCGGTCGGCCGACGGCCGGGTGCCGCGGCCGCGAAGGTGAGGGCGACCAGCGTCTGCGCCGCCGCGGCGACGTCCTGTGCAGACGCCCCGCTGAGTCGAAGGCACCCGACCACTCGGGCGAAGAGCTCCAGCGAGGCCGGGCCGAGCGGCGGCTGTGCAGCGAGCACGGCGGCGGCGGCGGGATGCCGGTCGACGGACGAGGTCACAGCGTCGGCGACATCGTGCACCGCTCGGCGCCAGGATCGTTTCGTAGGTGCCGGGCGCGTCGAGATCTCGGTCAGGGCCTCCGCGAGCACCTGCTCGGCAGCCAGGTCGTCCAGTGCCCGACGATCGTCGACGTGGCGGTACAGCGCCATCGGGTCGACCTCCAGCACGCGAGCTACGCGCCGCATCGTCAAGGCGTCGGTACCGCCCTCGTCGAGCACGTCGAGCGCCGCGCGGGCGATGAGCTCCCGGTTCAGCCTGCGGCGCATCGTCGAAGTCTACACCGTAGACATGATGTTCTCATTCGGGCGACCATGGCTTTCGTCGCGTCGGGCCACCGGTGAGACCGAAACCGGTTGCATCGGGCCGCGTGCGCGTCGAGCATGCAGTGGTGGACGCTGCGGATGTCGAGGCCTACCTGCGAGACGGGTTCGTCGTGCTGCGCGGTGCGGTTCCGCGGAACGTCGCGGAGCAGTGTGCTGACCGGCTGTGGCG
>JBOFLR010000508.1:0-1789 GCA_051657965.1 Dermatophilaceae bacterium | reverse complement strand
TCGCCGGGGTGGACGGCGACGGTGAGGTCGAGGCCCTCGCGTCGTTCGACACCGCGATCGAGGACGGCCTCGTCGTCGAGGTCGGCGACGAGGTCGACCTCAACCCGGTCACCGGGTCGATCACGCTGCCCGAGGAGTTCGTGCAGGCGCTGCGCGACGACGACCAGACCTCCATCGAGGGTGGCGGACTGACGGTCGTCGTCGTCGACGAGACCGGGGAGCCGCTCTTCGTCGACCTCGAGTTCGCCGACACGGCAGTGCCGGTGACGGGTCCCATGATCCTCGAGATCACCGGGGGGAGTGAGACGTTCACGCCCGAGGACGAGGGCTCGCACACCCTTGTCGCCGAGGCGTTCTTCATCGGCTACGGCGAGGACGAGGAGACCGGTGGCATCCTGGAGTGCGAGCTCACCGACGAGGGCGACCCGACGATCGACACCTTCGAGGCCGTCGCCGCTGCGACACCGCCGCCCACCCCGACCCCTACCGTCACGGTGACCGCCGCCCCGGCCGCGACCCCGCAGCGTCCGGTGCTCGTGCAGACCGACTTCGCCGGTGAGGGCCCGTCGGCCCTGCCGATCGCCCTCGCGGGCGGCGCGCTCGTGCTCGGCGCCGGTGTGGCCGCCAGCGCTGGCCGCCGGGCCGGCGCTCGTCGTCGCTGAGGTCGTGCACCATACGCCGCGCGGGCTGGCTGCGGGTCTCCTGAGCGGCGTGCTCGCCGCGGGCCTGGCCGGCGTGCTCGCCGCGGGCCTGGCCGGGTGCGGTGGCGGGGAGACCCGATCCGCACCGCGCCCGGCACCGTCATCCCCCACGATGACGTCGACGCCGACCGCTACCCCGACCTCGACACCCACACCGAGTCGCACGTTCCGGCTGACGACGACCCCGGCCGGCGACCCACGACGGGTCCTCGTCGACACCGCCGACGGGGTCCCGCTCGTCGACGCCCCGGTCGCACCCGAGCGGCTCGACGACGAGGGCGTGCTCGCTCCGCCGCCGGGGGTCGTGGGCTGGTACGCCGAGCCGGGCTGGCCCAAGCCCGGAGACGACGGGGCGTCGATCCTCGCCGGGCACGTCAACACCCGCAGGAACGGTCCCGACACCTTCGCCCGGCTGCCGCAGGCGCGACCCGGCGCGACGGTCACCGTCGTCTACGACTCCGGCGAGGCCGTCCGCTTCGTCGTCACGCGGTCGAAGGCGATGTCCAAGCGGGCTGTGCCCCAGGACGACTCGATCTGGGACGCCGACGCACCCCGTCCCTTGTTGCGGCTCATCACCTGCGACCCGACGACTCCGGTCAAGGGCGGCCACTACGTCGGCAACTGGGTGCTGTGGGCCGCACCCGCCCCGGTCTGACACCGCCGGTTCGGCGACCGCGACCTCAACCGTCCCCGGTTCGACGGTCTTTACCGTCGGCGACACTGACCATCGACTCCATGACGGTCGCACCTTGATGCATCCGTTGTGACGATATGATGCGGCCATGCGGACTACCGTCACCATCGACGACCATCTGCTCGCACAGGCGAAGGTGATGGCTGCGCGCCAGCACCGGAGTGTGGGCGCGGTTCTCGAGGACGGTGTGCGGCGACTGATCGAGGACGAGGCCACCTCAGCCGGCTCACGTGCGGAGTGGACCCTGCACACCTTCGAACCACCCGACGCCGGTCTCCGCGACGGCGTCGATCTCGACGACAAAGAGCTCATGTCCGAGCTCCTGGATTCCTGACCGTGCTCCTTCCCGACGTCAACGTCCTGCTCCACACCTATCGACCGAACGCGTCCTCCG
>JBOFLR010000507.1:0-18020 GCA_051657965.1 Dermatophilaceae bacterium | reverse complement strand
GTCTGGCAGCGCCACGAGACGATGGTCCGGCCCTGGGTGGCCGCCATGGTGCTCGCCGCGATGATGACCTGGTCGCTCGCGCTGCTCGTCTACCGACGACGAACCCGCCGGGTCGTCGTGGCGGAGATGTCGATCGCGGTGCTCAGCATCCTCGCGACGCTGCTGGCCGAGACGCCGGCATCGATCGCGGCGGGTCAGTTCACCCTTCCGACGGTGTGGGCGGCCGGTCCGGTGATGGGTGCCGCGGTCGTGTCGGGTGCGCGCGGTGGACTGCTCGCGGCGGTGACGATCGCCGTCGCCGACCTGGTCGAGATCCGCGAGCCCACCCAGACGACGATCCACAACATCGTCATCCTCGTCCTGCTCGGCGGGCTGGTCGGGTTGGCGGTCGATCTCGCCCGTTCCGGCCTCACCCGCGAGGAACAGGTGCTGCTCGAGCGAGAGCGGCTGCACGAGCGTGAACGCATCGCCCGGGTCGTGCACGACGGTGTGCTGCAGTCCCTCGCCTACATCCACCGCCGCGGCAACGAGCTCGCCGGGCCGGCGGCCGAGCTGGCCGAACTGGCTGCCGAGCAGGAGCGCGCCCTGCGTCGCTTCGTCTCGGGCGTCGGCGCCCCCGGTGTCGAGTCGCCCGCCGACCTGCATGGCGTGGCGGGCGCCGAGGTCGACCTTCGCATCGCCGTCACCTCCGTCGAGCGGCCCGGGGTCCACGTCTCGGTGCCGGCCGGACCGGTGCTGGTCGACCCGCGCGTCGCCGCCGAGCTCGGTGCCGCGCTGGGCGCCGCCATCGACAACGTCGCGAAGCACGCCGGCCCACAGGCCTGCTCATGGGTGCTGCTCGAGGGCGACGTCGACGGTGTCGAGCTCACCGTGCGCGACGACGGCGTGGGCGCCGAACCGGCGCGGTTGGTCGAGGCGGCCGCCGAAGGACGGCTCGGAGTCAGCGCCTCCATCCGCGGGCGGGTCGAGGACCTCGGCGGTTCGGCGACGTGGACCACCCGCCCGGGTGCAGGATGCACGGTGCGTATCACCATCCCTCGCGTCCCCGTGGAGCCTTGATGACCCCCGAGCCACAGTCGTCCGGACATCCGACGGCGCCTCCGACGGTACTCGTCGCCGACGACCACCCGGTGTGGCTGACCGCGCTCGAACGCGACCTCGTCGACCGGGGTCTGACGGTCGTCGCCACCGCGGTCGACGGACCGGCGGCGGTGCGCCGGGCCCGGGCCACCCGTCCCGACGTGCTCGTCCTCGACCTCAACCTGCCGGGCCTGCGTGGTGACGAGGTCTGCCGTGCGCTCGGCGACCTGGCCACTCGCGTGTTGATCCTCTCGGCCAGCGGGGAGCAGCAGGATGTGCTCGCCGCCATCAAGGCCGGTGCCACCGGGTACCTGGTCAAGTCGGCCTCCGCCGACGAGATCGTCCAGGCCGTGCTCGCCACCGCCCGCGGTGAGGCGGTCTTCACCCCGGGGCTCGCCGGTCTGGTGCTGGGCGAGTTCCGCCGCCTGGCGAGCGAGCCGGACCAGGCCGTGGCGACCGATGCAGCGCGCCGGCGTCCGATTCCCGAGCTGACCGCACGTGAGACCGAGGTGCTGCGCCTGGTCGCCACCGGCATGTCGTACAAGGAGATCGCCGCCGAGCTGTTCCTCTCGCACCGCACCGTGCAGAACCACGTGCAGAACACCCTCGGCAAGCTGCACCTGCACAATCGGGTCGAGCTGGTGCGCTTCGCCCTGGCCAGAGGCCTCGAGGACGACCCCGCGCCCGGATGAGGACCACCACCCGCGGATGACGCGGACCGCGCCGGCGAGTGACCGACATCCGGCCGGCTGGTCGTGCGGTCGCACGCCGCGCCTATCCTTGGGCACCGTGAGCGCGACCACCGCCGACGACCGCATCGCCCGGCTCGCCGCCGGTGCCGACCTCCCGGCCGCCCAACAGCCGGAGTGGCCCGACCAGCACGAACTCGACGATGCGGTGGCGACCCTGGCCAGCTACCCGCCGCTGGTCTTCGCCGGCGAGTGCGATGTCCTCCGCCAGCGGATGGCCGCGGTCTCCCGGGGCGAGGCGTTCGTGCTCCAGGGTGGGGACTGTGCCGAGACGTTCGCGTCCGCGACGGCCGACAACATCCGCGACCGGGTCAAGACCATCCTGCAGATGGCCGCCGTGCTCACCTATGGGGCGTCGATGCCGGTGGTCAAGGTCGGCCGGATGGCGGGTCAGTACGCGAAACCGCGCAGCAGCGGTGGCGAGACCCGCGAGGGCCTCACCCTGCCCGCGTACCGCGGTGACATGGTCAACGACTTCGAGTTCACCGCCGAGGCGCGGCGGGCCGACCCGCAGCGGCTCGTGCGCTCCTACCACGCGAGCAGCGCGACGCTGAACCTCGTGCGGGCGTTCACGACCGGTGGCTTCGCCGATCTGCGCCACGTGCACGACTGGAACAAGGGCTTCGTCGCCAACGCGGCCAACGTGCGCTACGAACGGCTGGCTCGCGACATCGACAAGGCGATGAAGTTCATGCAGGCCTGCGGCGCCGACTTCGACGCCATGCGCAGCACCGAGTTCTTCTCGGCGCACGAGGCGCTGGTGCTCGACTACGAGCGGGCGCTCACCCGGATCGACTCGCGCACCGGTGAGCTCTACGACACCTCCGGGCATTTCATCTGGGTGGGTGAGCGCACCCGCGCGGTCGACGGCGCGCACGTCGACTTCGTCTCGCGCGTCCGGAACCCGGTGGGTGTCAAGGTCTCCGCCGGCGCCGACGTCGATGACCTGCTGCGGATCGTCGACGTCGTCGACCCGCATCGCGAGCCGGGCCGGCTCACCTTCATCGCCCGGATGGGCGCCGGGCGGGTCCGCGAGGCTCTGCCGGCGATCGTCGAGAAGGTCACTGCCTCGGGAGCCGCGGTCAGCTGGGTCTGTGACCCCATGCACGGCAACACCTTCGAGTCGGCATCCGGGTACAAGACCCGCGACTTCGACGACGTCGTCGAGGAGGTGCGCGGCTTCTTCGAGGTGCACCGGGGCCTCGGCACGCATCCGGGTGGCATCCATGTCGAGCTCACCGGAAACGACGTCACCGAGTGTCTCGGCGGCGCCGAGCGCATCCTCGACGCCGACCTCGCCAAACGGTACGAGTCGGTGTGCGACCCGCGGTTGAACCACCAGCAGAGCCTGGAGCTGGCGTTCCTCGTCGCCGAGATGCTCACCACGGACTGACCCTCGTTCGACGAGTGCCGCGCGCGACCGCGGCGGTGGCCACGGGCCCGCTCCTGGGGCCGTGGGCCCGGCCTGGTGGTACCAGCGTCGTGCTCGACGCCGGCGGCAGCGGCATCCGGCTCTCACGTGGTCGCGCCCACGGCCTCGTGGTGGTCGCCCGCGGTTCGGACGAGGGCATCGAGCTCCCGGACGAGCCGGTCGACGGTGTCGTCGCCGGCTCTGTGGGCATCGGCCTCGACCACCTCGAGCCGGGCGCCGGGGATGCCCCGGGCGACCTCGTAGGCCGATCGTAGGGGCGAGGCGATGTCCAGCCGGCCTCGCAGCAGGAAGGTCGGGATGCCGGCGAGCCGGTCGAGACGGCCGGTGATCGCGTCGTCGGCGAGGAAGGCGTGGTTGCCGAAATAGTGGGTGACGAGCCGGGCGAAGCCGAGCCGGCGCCTCGGGTCCAGGCTGCGTGGGCTCGGGTGGACCGGCCCGGTCAGCGTGCCGATGCGGTCCTCCCAGGCGCACCATGCCCGAGCCGCGCGGTCCGCGACCTCGGGGTCGTCGCCGACGAGCAGCCGGTGGATCGCCGCGGGGATGTTGCCGTCGTGCTCACGCGGATGCAGGACGGCGCGGAGGTCGTCGAACTCCTCGGGATAGACCCCACCCATCACGTGGGTCAGCCAGTGGACGTCCCGAGCCCGGGTCGTCACGACGGCCCACAGGACGAGCTCGCTTACCCGCTCCGGATGCTCGACGGCGTAGGCCAGTGCAAGCGTGGACCCCCACGATCCACCGAACAGCAGCCATCGCCGGATACCGAGCCGACGACGGATCGCCTCGAGGTCGGAGACGAGGTGCGCCGTGGTGTTGTTCCGCAGCGCGGCGAGATCCTCGCTCGCCGAGGGCCGGCTGCGGCCGCAGCCGCGCTGGTCGACGAGGACGATCCGGTAACGGGACGGGTCGAAGAACTGCCGCCACCAGGGTGTGGCGCCCGATCCCGGCCCGCCGTGGAGCACGACGGCAGGCTTGCCGTGGGGCGCGCCGCACACCTCCCAATAGACCTCGTGGTGATCACCGGTCCGGACGAACCCCGAGTCGTGGGGCTCGGTGAAGGCGTGCGGCACGACGTCGACCGTACGTCTTCAGACGTCGTGATGACGCGCTTCGGGTGGCGGGCTCTCGGCAGCGGTCACCGTGGGGGAGCGTTCGGCGCCCGGCCCGCGGAGCTCCACGAGATACATCGCCGACACGACCAGCGCGCCACCGAGCAGCATCCGGGCGGTGAGCGACTCCCCGCCGAGCAGGACCGCGAAGAACGCTGCGAACACCGGTTCCAGGGCCATGACGATCGCGGCTCGGGTGGCCGTGAGGTGCGCCTGCGCCCAGGTCTGCGCCCAGAGGGCGAACGCCCCGGCGAGGAGTGCCATGTAGAGCAACGAGGCCCACTGGCCGGTACCGGACGGCAGCGTGAGACCGCCCGGCGCGGCACACACCGAGGCCACGAGCGCGATGACCCCGGCCTGCACGGTCGCCAGGCCCACCGCGCCCGACGGCGTCGACCATCGTCCGAGCGCGACGATGTGCCCGGCATAGAGGACCGCCGAGGCGAGGGTGAGCGCCTCACCGGTGCCGACCGCCGCGCCTCGCAGCGACAGCACCGCGATACCGGTCATCGCCATCAGCACCGCGAGCCAGGTGACCGCGCCGACCCGGTCCCGCAGGACGAGCGCGCCGAGGACCGGGGTGAGGACGACGTAGGTGCCGGTGACGAACCCCGACACCGAGGCGTCGGTGTGCTGCAGCCCGGTGGTCTGGAGCACCTGTGCGACGCCGTAGAGCGCTCCGAGACCGACCCCGACGCCCAGGTCACGACGCGAGAGCGCGAGAACCTGCCGGTGAAACATCGCGAACATCACCAGTGCCGCGACCGTGAACCGGACCGCGAGGAAGTCCGCCGGCGGGACGGTGAGGACGAGGTCGCGGATCAGGAAGAACGTCGATCCCCAGACCGCGGTGACACCGACCAGGGCCGCGGTGGCCAGCCGCACGTGACGAGGCGAGACCTGCCGGAGAAGCACGTCGCCGTCGGTCAGACGACGGTCAGGGTGATCATGCTTCCGCGCGGTACCTGGCCTCCGGCCGGGTCCTGGAGACGCACCGTGCCGAAGTAACCACCGAACGCCTCCTCGACCTTCACCTGGAAGCCGGCCTGCTCGAGGAGGCGTCGTGCGTCGCCGACCTGTTGGCCGATGACGTTGGGTACGGCCACGAGGACGGGCCCCTTGGACACGAGGAGCGTCACGGTGTCGCCTCTGAACAGGGTGCCGTCACGCGGGTCCTGGCTGATGACCGATCCCTTCGGCACCGTGTCGTCGTTCTGCTGAGCGTCGGCCCGGACCTTCAGCCCGAGCTTCTGCAGCGCCTGGCGCGCCTCTTGTGCGGGCTTGCCGGTGAAGTCGGGGACGTCGAGTGGTTGCCGGCCCTTGCTGACGACGAGTCCGACCGCGGTGTCCCGCCGCAGGCTCGCACCGACCGCAGGGTCGGCGGAGATCACTTGCCCCTCGGCGACGTCGTCGTCGAAGCGCTCGGTGACCTTGCCGACGGCGAGATTGTTCTGATCGAGCCGGGTGCGGGCTTCGGCGAGGCTGGTGCCGACGAGATCGGGCACCGTGTATCGCTCGGGGCCCTTGGACACGATGAGCTCCACGTCGGAGCCGCGCCGCACGGTGGTCCCGGGGCCCGGTTGCACGCGCAGGACCTGGCCGGCGGCGGCATCCTCGGAGAAGTCCTCGACGACGGTGGCGTTGAGGTTGGCGGACTGCAGGTCGTCGATCGCCGCCGCCCGGGTCAGGCCGGCGACCGCCGGCACGGTGGCTGCGGCCCCGGGCCCGAGGATGAAGAACCACGCCGTCACCGCAGCCAGCGCCGCGGAGGCGAGGACCGCCGCCCACAGCCCACGGCGCGGTGGAGGGCCGCCGACGACCACCCCCTCGAGCGGCGCCGACGGCAGCTCCAGCGCGGTGGTGTGCTGCGGCCGGCCGGTCGGGCCCGCCCAGGCCGCCGCCGGCGCGGTGGCGACACCGCCAGGTCCGGCCGGCTGCCCGACCGACGGCGCGGAACGACGTGCGGCGGTGGTGGTGGGTACCGCAGCCGCGAGCTGGGCGGCGTCGCCCTCCGGCCGGGCATCCAGCGCCGCCGCCGACAGCACCGCGCGGGCGCGCCGCACCAACTCGAGGAACGCGCCGGCGTCGGTGGGGCGCTCGTCGGGCTCGCGTGACGTGGCCTCCGCGACGAGGTCGTCCAGCTCGGTCGGCAGGTTCGGCATCCGGCTCGACGGTGCCGGCACGCCGCCGTGGACGTGCTGGTAGGCGACGTGGATGGGGTTGTCGCCGGTGAACGCCCTGGTGCCGGTCAGCATCTCGAAGAGCACCAGGCCCGTGGCGTAGACATCGGAGCGCGCATCGGCGGCGCTGCGCTCGACCTGTTCGGGCGCGAGGTACGACACCGTGCCGAGCAACATGCCGCTCGAGCTCGTGACGGTCTGGCTGCTCACCGCGCGGGCGAGGCCGAAGTCGGCCACCTTGACGATGCCGCTCTCGCCGAGGATGACGTTCTCGGGCTTGACGTCGCGGTGGATCAGGCCCGACCGGTGCGCCTCGGCCAGGGCGAGGAGCAGGGACTCGGCCACGTCGAGCGCCGCCCGGGGCGAGAGCGCACCTTCGGCGGTGAGCACGTCGCGCAGCGTCTTCCCGGACACGTACTCCATGGCGAGGAACACGTGACCGTCGTCCTCACCTTGGTCGTAGACGGCGACGACGTTCGGGTGCGAGAGGGATGCCGCCGAGCGCGCCTCGCGCCGGAACCGCGTGACGAAGGTGTCGTCGTGGGCGAGATCCGGGCGCATGACCTTCAGTGCCACGTCGCGTCCGAGCCGTTCGTCGACCGCGAGGTACACCGTGGCCATTCCCCCGTCGGCGAGCCGACGGACCACGCGGTAGCGACCGTCGAGGGTGCGCCCGAGCAGGGCGTCGCCGGCGGATGACACCGAGAAAGTGTAGGTGCTCCCGGTCACGACATTCGCCCTCCTCTCGCGTGCCACCTGTCGCGGTGCCGCGGCAGGGCCTCGGCGGCGGGGGTGGTCGGACGACGTCCTGAGCGTCCGGACCGGAGGTGACGGTGGTGATCTGCCCGAGTCACGGTACTCGGGCCGGGTCGAGGTCGGGGTGACCCCGGTGGCGGTCGGCGCGCCCACGTCGGTGGCGTCGGCGTGGTGATGTGGCACGCTGACGCCCGTGAAGGACGGGACCGAACTGCAGGGGAGTGACGTCGAGGACCTGGTGGGTCGGTGGCTGACCGTACCCGATCTCGCCGAGCGGGTGGGGGTGTCGATCGGCGGCGCCCGCCGGCTCGTCGAGGATCGCGAGGTACTGGCGGTCCGGGTGGGGGAGCGCCGGGTGCTCTGCGTCCCGGAGGCGTTCCTCGACGACGACGGTCCGCTGCCGTCGCTGCGGGGGACCTTCACCGTGCTCGCCGACGGCGGCATGGACGACGTGGAGATCATCCGGTGGCTGTTCACCCACGACGACACGCTGCCGGTCCCGGGCAGCCCGCTCGACGCCATCCGTGCCGGTTTCACGACCGAGGTGCGCCGGCGCGCGATGGAGCAGGCGCTGTAGCGGCCTATGCCGAGCGGGCCGTGGCCGAGTCGACGAGCGCACGCAGTACGTGCGGCGCCTCGTCCACCAGGCTCACGGTGCCAAGCGCTGCACGCGCCGACGCGGCGAGGCCCGTGATCTCGGACTCCACCCGGTCGACGGCTCCCGAGCGGCGGATGACGTCGCGCAGCGTCGCGACGTCGTCCTCGCTCAGTTCCGGGTCGCCGAGACACCGGTCGAGGGCGTCCCGTCCGTCGGTGTCGGCGCCGGCCAGTGCGTGGGCGAGCAGGACGGTGCGCTTGCCCTCCCGCAGGTCGTCCCCGGCCGGCTTGCCGCTCCGGTCGGGGTCGCCGAACACCCCCAGCAGGTCGTCGCGCAGCTGGAAGGCCCGGCCGAGGTCGAGACCGTAGGCCGACAGCGCGGCGCAGGTGGCGTCATCCGCCCCGCCCAGCGCAGCGCCGATCAGCAGGGGGTGCTCGACGGTGTACTTGGCGCTCTTG
The DNA here is from genome assembly GCA_051657965.1 of Dermatophilaceae bacterium. GTDB lineage: Bacteria > Actinomycetota > Actinomycetes > Actinomycetales > Dermatophilaceae > JBOFLG01. The sequence continues at coordinate 9,658 of JBOFLR010000507.1, read as the reverse complement.
TACGTGAGGACCCGTCGCGCCCGGGCGAGCCGGTCGTCGTCGGTGACGTCGCGCCACGGGCGCATCGACTCCACGACGTCGAGGAACTGGCCGCCCATGAGCTGGGTGCGCATGAGGTCGAACAACGGCCGGGCCCGGTCGAGCTCGCCGGCAGGCAGCCCGGTGCTCCACCACAGCTCGTCGCACCAGGTGAGACACAGGTTGCCGGCCAGCACGGCGCCGGCGAGCCCGAACCGTGCCGGGTGTCCGTCCCAACGACGGGCGGTGTGGCGTGCGGCGAGAGCCCGGTGGGCGGCAGGGCGGCCGCGCCGGGTGTCGGAGTCGTCCATGACGTCGTCGTGCAACAGCGCGGCCGCCTGGAACAGCTCCATCGTGCCGGCCAGCCGCACCAGCTCCTCGGAGTCCGGCAGGCCCGCAGCACGCGCCCCCCAGTAGAGGAACGCCGCCCGGAGCCGCTTGCCGCCGCGGAGCAGGTCGCGGATGACGTCGAGCAGGTCGTCGACGTCGGTGCCGAGCTCGGCGAGCGCGTCGGCCTGGCGGGCGAGCTCGCCGTCGAGCTGGTGCTGGACGCGGCGCCGCAGGTCGGCGGTGTCGAGCGGGCTGTGCACGGGCTCCTCCTCGCCGATGCCACAGGGCGCGGTACCGGGTGCGCCGAGCCTACGGCGCCCCACTACCCTCGCCGCCATGGAACGGTTCGGCGGCGGGGGGCGCCCCGCGCACCTCGTGGCCTCCATCCCGGCACGCCTGCGGGAGACGTCGCCCTCGATCAGCTTCGAGTTCTTCCCGCCGAAGGACGACCCCGCCGAGGCCGCCCTGTGGGATGCCGTGCGCCGGCTCGAACGGGTGCGGCCCGCGTTCGTGTCGGTCACCTACGGCGCCGGTGGCACCACCCAGGACCGCACCGTCCGGGTCACCGGGCGGATCGCCGAGGAGACCACGCTCACGCCGCTGGCGCACCTGACCTGTGTGAACGCCTCGGTCGCCGAGGTGCGGAGGGTGGTCGGCCACTACGCCGCTGCCGGCATCCGCAACATCCTCGCCCTGCGTGGCGACCCGCCGGGCAACGTGCGGGGCGCGTGGGCACCGCACCCCGAGGGCCTGGACCACGCCGAGGACCTCGTCGGGCTGGTCCGTGGGCTCGGCGACTTCACCGTGGGCGTCGCGGCCTTTCCCGACGTCCATCCGGACAGCTCCGACCTCGACCAGGACGTCGAGGTGCTCGTGCGCAAAGCCGATGCAGGGGCCTCGTTCGCGATCACGCAGATGGTCTTCGACGCGGAGTCCTACCTGCGTCTTCGCGACCGGGTGGCGGCTCGCCGGGACCTGCCGATCACGCCCGGCCTGATGCCGGTGACCAATCTCCGGCAGGTCACCCGGATGGCCGAGCTCATGGGCACGCCGCTCCCGTCGGCCGTGGTGTCCCGGCTCGAGGACGTCAAGGACGACCCGGCGGCCGTGCGCGCGGTCGGGGTCCAGATCGCCACCGAGCTCGGTCGACGGATGCTCGACGAGGGAGCGCCCGGCATCCACTTCATCACGATGAACCGCTCGACCGCCACGCTCGAGGTGTTCGACCACCTCGGCCTGGAGAGTGCCACGCCGCACCTGGCGTGACCCAGTCGGGCTGGGCCACGGGCTCGTGCCACTCGGCCCGGACCGGCCGCGCCGGGTCGCGGGTGCGCGCGCCCCTCCATCGTGCACACTCGCGGCCGGCGCGGCCGCCTCGAGCAGGATGTCGGGCGCCTGGCAGGTGCGCACGGGTGCTGCTACTCAGACACGGGGCGGGACACCGGATGCCGCCATGCGCGGCCAGGGCTCCCACCAGACGCTCTGGTGATCCGAATCAGCTCGTCGTCCGCGGGTGGGTCCTCGAGTCCGACCGCAGCGCGGGCTTGACGTCATGGCCACGCCGGAGGCTACAGTGGGATCGTCTCGAACACGCGTTCGAGATCGCTGCCGAATCGAGGAGATCTCGACCCCATGACGTCTGCCACGGCTGCCCTCGAGCTCCTCGACCGCGCACGGGAGGCGGTCGTCGCGGGATACACGGCGACGGCGGCATCCGAGCGCTACCTCGCTGCGTCGCTCGCCGCGCTACGGGCCGCGGCGGCGCTGCTCGCCGGCGCGCCGGCCGGGTCGGTTCCGCGGCTCTCGGCCGGCTCCGGCCCGCACGACGTCTGGACGCTCGCCGCGACGGCTGCGCCCGAGTTCACGGAGTGGTCCCAGCGGTTCTCCCTCGTCACCGGCCGACGGGTCGCCGTCGAGACCGGCCTGGTGCGCGTCAGCCCTCGTGAGGCCGACGACCTGCTGCGGGATGCCGAGACGTTCGTCGACCTCGCTGCCGCGTGTCTCGGCGTGCCCTGGAAGCGCCCGGGATACCGGCTGGTCCCGGCACGGTCCGCGTGACTCACCGGTGCCTTCGGCCGGTGACACTAGGGTGGTCGCCGTCGTCCAGCGCACTGCGTGCTGCGACGTCGCCGCGCAGTGACCATCGCACCGACGGGAGGAGCCGGCCGTGCCCGACGAGCGTGCTCGCCTTCCGCGCACCGGGTGGCGCACGGTCGCGGTTCACACCGTGGTCGACGAGCTGGTCGCGCGTCGTCGGCGTGAGCTCGGACGTGTCCTGCGGGTGCTCGACCTCGGAGGAGGCACCGGCGGAACAGCGGTTCCGCTCGCCGTCGCAGGTCACGACGTCACCGTCGTCGACCCCAGCCCGGACGCCCTCGCTGCGCTCCGTCGGCGGGCCGGCGAGTCCGGCGTCACCTCTCGCGTCCATGCGGTCCAGGGGGACACCGATACCGTCGACCGGCTCGGGTCGCCCGACCGGTCGCGGTTCGACCTCGTCTGCCTGCACGGCACCCTGGAGGTGGTGGACGATCCGGGGGCTGCCCTCGAGAACGTCGCGGCGGTCCTCGACCCAGCCGGTGTGCTCTCACTCGTGGTCGCCCAACGACTGCATGCGGTGTTGGCTCAGGCCCTGGTCGGTGAGTTCGACCGGGCGCGTGCCGTGCTCGAGCGCCCCGACGGCAGATGGGGCGACGACGACCCCTCGCCGCGTCGTTACGACCAGGCCGCCGTGCTCGGGATGCTGCAGGCGCACGGGTTCCGGCCGGTCGACGTGCACGGCGTGCGGGTGTTCACCGACCTCGTCCCGTCGAGCCTTGTCGATGCCGATTCAGGACGAGCCGGCCTGCTGGCGCTGGAGGACGCCGTCGTCCGGCATCCGGACCATCCGCTCGGAGCACTCGGCAGCGCGCTCCACGTGGTGGCCACCCGGTCCTGAGATGCGTGCCCGTCGATGAGCCGCCGGCAGTTCACGCTCCCGGAGCGACCCGGCACCGATCCACCCGACGACACCGGCTGTACGGTGCTGCACGTCGACATGGACGCGTTCTACGCGTCCGCGACGCTGCTCTCGCACCCTGAGTTGGCCGGTACCCCGGTGATCATCGGTGGCAGCAGCGGTCGGGGTGTGGTGCTCTCGGCCACCTACGAGGCACGCCGCTACGGGGTCACGTCGGCGATGCCGATGGCGCGGGCTCGCCGGCTGTGTCCGCGGGCCACGGTGCTCCCACCGGATCACCGGCTCTACGGGGCGATCTCGACAGCGGTCATGGAGATCTTCCGCTCGGTGACACCGGTCGTCGAACCACTGTCGCTCGACGAGGCCTTCCTCGAGGTGTCCGGTGCGGTTCGCCGGCTCGGTTCGCCCAGCACGATCGGGGCCACGATCCGCGAGGCCGTGCAGAGCAGCCAGGGCATCACCTGCTCGGTGGGTGTGGCGCCGAGCAAGTTCGTCGCCAAGCTCGCCTCCGGGCTGGCCAAACCCGACGGCATGGTCGTGGTTCCCCGCGCGGACGTGGTCGGGTTCGTCCAGCAGCTGCCGGTCGCTGCCCTCTGGGGAGTGGGAGACCGCACCGAGGAGGCGCTGCTGCGCCTGGGCCTGCGTACCGTCGCCGACCTCGCTCACGCCCCGCTCGACACCCTCGCACGGGCGGTCGGTGACGCCACCGGCCGTCACCTCCACGACCTGGCGTGGGCCCGCGATCCACGACCGGTGGAACGCGAGCACCGCGAGAAGAGCATCGGCAGCGACGAGACGTTCCCGGTCGACCTCGACGACGCGATCGAGATCCGCCGCCACCTCCTCGCGTTGAGCGACCGCACGGCGGGGCGGATGCGTGCGGCCGGGCTCACCGGGCGCACGGTCACGCTCAGGGTGCGGTTCAGCGACTTCACGACCATCAGCCGCTCCCGGACGCTCGGCGAGTACACCGACAGCGGGCGAGATCTCTATCGGGCGGTCGTCGAACTGTTCGACGCCCTGGCTCTCGGCCGCGCACGCATCCGGCTTGTCGGAGTGCGGGTCGAGAAGCTGCTGGCGGCCGAGGCGGCACCGATCCAGGGCGTTCTCGGCGAGCCAGATCGCGGCTGGCGCGACGCCGACCGGGCGGCCGACCGGGCACGAGCCCGGTTCGGCGCGGGGTCGGTGCGACCGGCGACTCTGGTCCAACCTGACACTCCGCCTACCGCACGCGCACCACGCCACCTATCCTGATACCTCAGGGATTTCGCGAAGGTGTCCGGCCGGGACGCCGCCGACCACGGGAGGATCCGTGCCCCTCTCAGACCATGAGCAGCGCATGCTCGACCAGATGGAGCAGGCGCTCGCCGCCGAGGACCCCAAGTTCGCCTCGCAGATGCAGGGCAGCAAGCTGGCGTCGCTCCAACGCCGGCGCTGGCTGGTCGGGGGTATCGGCGTGCTGGCCGGGCTCGGTCTGGTGCTGGTCGGGGTGAACACCACGATGTGGGTGGGAGCGATCGGGTTCGCCGTGATGGTCGCCTCGGCCGTTCTCGCGGTCACCCCGCCGCGACGTGCCCGCCTGGCCGTCGCCCGTCCCGATGGCACCTCCGACGGTGCCGGCGGCCGCCGCAAGGGGCAGCGGTCGTTCATGAACAAGCTCGACGAGCGTTGGGAGCGTCGCCAGAACAACTGGTGACCTCGGCCCGGCGAGGCGTCTGTCTCCTGACCCGAGGAACCGGGTAGGCGACTGACTTCTCAGGTGAGGATGACGCCCGTGACGTAGAGGCCGGCGATGACGAACCCGGCGGCCAGCTCGATCCCCATGCTCTGCGCCACCGCTACTGCTGCGTGCTTCGTCCGCGTCCACGCCTGACCGGTGTCGCGACTGCGAGCCAGCTCGACGGCATAGATCCCCGCGACGAACCCGACGATCGCGCCGACGACCGGGATGACGAAGAAGCCGACCACGCCGAGGGCCACGGCGAGCAGTAGCGTCGGTGTACTCACGCCACGCTCGCGCATCCGCCGGCCGGGCACGAGGTATTGCAGCACCCACCCCGCACCCGCGACGACGATGCTGGCGCCGAACACGAGCCACCCGGTAGTCGAGCTCTCGACCAGCGCGAAGACGAGGACCCCCGTGAGGATGACGAGCATCCCCGGAAGCAGGGGGACGACGATGCCGACGAGGCCGACGACCACGAGCATGGCCGGGAGCACCGACCACAGCTCGTCGGCGATGCCGCTCACCGACGAAGGTCAGACCTGGGCGCCGCCGGCGGGCGGCTCGAGCAGCTTCTCGCTCTCGTCGTGGATGTCGGCGACACCTACCAGGGCAGGGGTGTGCTCGCGGCCGTGATGGGCGCAGAACAACAGCTCTCCACCTCCGTGCAGCGTGGCCCGGACGTAGGCCTGGGCGCCGCAGCGGTCGCAGCGGTCCATGGTGGTGAGGGTGGGTGCCAGTGCGGCGTTCACGTCGGCCTCCTCGGCTCGCTGCGTCGGACGTTCGGTCGTGGGAAGCCGCCCGTGATCGACCGGGCGGCACCTGTCACAACAGTCAAGCACGCCGGGTCGTTCCCGTGACGCAGCACCCCTGACGTGGCGCCCGTCATGTCGAAGGTCCGCCCGGTGGGTCCCGTCTCGTGACCCGTTCAGCCGAGCGGTCGTCATCCGGACGGCTCGGTGCGCCTGTCGGTCGAGGCGGGGGTCGGCGGCTACCCTCCTGACGTGCCGACGACCGCAGCCAAGAAGACCGCGACGAGCAAGTCCGCGTCCGAGTACACGGCCCACCATCTGCAGGTGCTCGAGGGGCTCGAGGCCGTGCGCAAGCGTCCGGGCATGTACATCGGCTCCACCGACTCCCGCGGCCTGATGCACTGCCTCTGGGAGATCATCGACAACGCGGTCGACGAGGCACTCGGCGGACATTGCGACTCGGTCGAGATCGTGCTCCACCGGGACGGCTCGGTCGAGGTGCGCGACAACGGCCGCGGGGTCCCGGTCGACATCGAGCCGCGCACCGGCCTCACCGGCGTCGAACTCGTGTACACCCGGCTCCACGCCGGGGGGAAGTTCGGCGGTGGGTCCTACACGGCGTCCGGGGGCCTGCACGGGGTGGGCGCCTCGGTCGTGAACGCGCTCTCGGCCCGTCTCGACGTGGAGGTCGACCGCGGCGGTCGCACCTACGCGATGAGCTTCCGGCGAGGCGAGCCCGGGAGGTTCTCCGACGTCGCCGGCGCGGTCGCCGCGAAGGATCCTGCACACGAGTTCACGCCGTTCACCGACAACAGCGAGCTCGAGGTGATCGGCCGGGCGAGACGCGGCCTCACCGGCACCCGGGTGCGGTACTGGGCTGACCCGCAAATCTTCCTGCGCGAGGCCGCCGTCGACGTCGAGGGGCTGACGGCACGCGCCCGGCAGACCTCGTTTCTCGTGCCGGGCCTACGGATCGTCATCCGTGACGAGCGAGGCGAGCACCCCGTCGAGGAGGTGTTCCTCCACGACGGTGGCATCGCCGAGTTCGCCGAGTTCCTCGCGACGGACCCGCCGCTCACCGAGGTATGGCGGCTCGAGGGCAGTGGCACGTTCACCGAGACGGTGCCTGTGCTCGACGGCAAGGGCCACATGACGCCGACCGATGTCGACCGTGAGTGCGCCGTCGACATCGCCCTGCGCTGGGGGACCGGCTACGACACCGCGGTGCGGAGCTTCGTCAACATCATCGCCACGCCGAAGGGCGGCACGCACCTCGCCGGCTTCGAGCAGGCGCTCCTCAAGGTGCTCCGCACCCAGCTCGCTGCCAACGCGCGCAAGCTGAAGATCGGTGCGGAGAAGGTCGAGAAGGACGACGTGCTCGCCGGTCTGACCGCGGTGGTCACCGTGCGGCTCGCCGAGCCGCAGTTCGAGGGCCAGACCAAGGAGGTGCTGGGCACCGCGGCGGTCCGCGCGATCGTGGCCCGGGTGGTCGAGAGGGAGCTCACGGCTCGGCTGGCATCGACCAGGCGGGGGGAGAAGCAGCAGGCGGCGCTGCTGCTCGAGAAGGTCACCGCCGAGATGAAGTCACGGATCAGTGCACGGCTGCACAAGGAGACCCAGCGGCGCAAGACCGCGCTGGAGTCGTCCTCGCTCCCCGCCAAGCTCGCCGACTGCCGCAGCACCGACGTCGAGCGCACCGAGCTGTTCATCGTCGAGGGGGACAGCGCGCTCGGCACCGCCAAGCTCGCTCGCAGCAGTGACTATCAGGCACTGTTGCCGATCCGCGGCAAGATCCTCAACGTGCAGAAGGCGTCGGTCACCGACATGCTCGGCAACGCGGAGTGCGCGGCGATCATCCAGGTGATCGGCGCCGGCTCGGGCCGCACGTTCGACCTCGAGTCCGCGCGCTACGGCAAGGTCATCGTCATGACCGACGCCGATGTCGACGGCGCCCACATCCGCACCCTGCTGCTCACCCTGTTCTTCCGGTACATGCGCCCACTCGTGGAGGCCGGCCGCGTCTATGCCGCCGTTCCCCCGTTGCACCGGATCGAGGTCGTGAACCCCGGCTCGAAGGCGAACGAGGTCGTCTACACCTACTCCGAGGCCGAGATGCGGCGCACCATGACGTCCCTGGCCAAGCGAGGCCGGAAGGTCAAGCCGATGCAGCGGTACAAGGGGCTCGGTGAGATGGATGCCGACCAGCTCGCCGAGACGACGATGGACCCGCGACACCGCACGTTGCGCAAGGTCACCCTCTCCGATCTGGAGTCGGCGACGACGGTGTTCGAACTCCTGATGGGCGGCGATGTCGGCCCTCGCAAGGACTTCATCGTGGGCTCGGCCCATGACCTCGACCGCGAACGCATCGACGCCTGACCGGCTCAGTCGCAACACCGGGCCCGGTCGAACGGGTCGGGTGTTGTCATCGGTGGCCGGGTGGGCCAGAGTGACGGCAGTGGGCGTCACCGGGGCGTTCCGGCGATGGAGGGACGCGATGACCACCGACACGACGGCATCCGGTGCAGTGGCGGGCGAGGAGCGCACGGCCCTCAGGCGCGTGATGGGCCCGAAGCTGCTGCTGCTCTTCATCGTCGGTGACATCCTCGGCACCGGCGTGTATGCACTCACCGGCTCGGTGGCGGCCGAGGTCGGGGGAGCGGCCTGGGTGCCGTTCCTCGTCGCGTTCGCGATCGCCATGGTCACCGCGTTCTCGTATCTCGAGCTCGTCACCAAGTACCCCCGTGCGGCGGGCGCCGCGCTGTACACCCACAAGGCGTTCGGCATCCATGTCCTCACCTTCATGGTCTGCTTCACCGTGATGTGCTCGGGCATCACCTCGGCCTCCACGGCGTCGCGGGCGTTCGCGGCCAACATGCTCACCGGGTTCGGGGTGGAGGAGCCGGGCACGACCACGGTGATGCTCGTGGCGCTCGGTTTCATGGCGGTCGTCGCGCTGGTCAACCTCCGCGGTGTCGCCGAGAGCGTTCGCGCGAATGTCGTGCTCACCCTGGTCGAGCTCTCCGGGCTGCTGCTCGTCATCCTCGTCGGTATCTACGCCCTCACGGCCGGCACCACCGACTTCTCGCGCACCGTGGTGTTCGACAGCCCGAGCGACAAGAGTGCATTCCTCGCCGTCACCGCGGCCACCTCGCTGGCCTTCTTCGCGATGGTCGGGTTCGAGGACTCGGTCAACATGGCCGAGGAGACCGTGGACCCGGTGCGCAACTTCCCGCGGATGATGATCGCCGGCATCAGCATCACCGGTGTCATCTACATCCTGGTGGCGCTGTTCGCCGTGGCGATCGTGCCGGTGGGGGTGCTCGGCGAGAGTGAGACACCGCTGGTCACCGTGGTCGAGACGGCGGCGCCCGGTGTGCCGATCGAGGACCTGCTGCCGTTCATCTCGATGTTCGCCGTCGCCAACTCGGCGCTGATCAACATGCTGATGGCGAGCCGGCTGCTCTACGGCATGGCCCGTCAGCAGGTGCTGCCACCGTTCCTCGGCCGGGTCGGTTCCGGGCGCCAGACCCCCTGGGCAGCAATCCTGTTCACCACCGCGATCTCGTTCGGGCTCATCGTGCTCGTCACCCAGCGGGCGGAGGGCGAGGTCATCTCGGCGCTCGGTGGGACGACCGCACTGCTCCTGCTCGGCGTGTTCACGATCGTCAACGTCTGCGTGCTGGTGCTACGCCGGGACCGGCTCGACCGCCGGCATTTCGTCGCCCCCACGGTGCTCCCGGTCGTCGGCGCCGCCGCGTGCGGGTTCTTCGTCGGGCCGTGGACCGGCCGCGACACCATCCAGTACGAGATCGCCGGCTGGCTGCTCCTCATCGGCATCGGCCTGTGGGCGATCACCTGGGTCACGAACCGGTTCGT
>JBOFLR010000506.1:0-2853 GCA_051657965.1 Dermatophilaceae bacterium | reverse complement strand
ACTCGAAGCGCCGATAGCCGAGAGTGTCGAAGGCATACCGCATGAGAAGGTGAGTCGCTTCGGTGGTGGCCGGGCGGCGTTGCAGCGCAGTCGAGTAGAGGACGCCAGCCACTTCGATCTGACCGTGGGCAGGGTCGATAGGTGCGAGCGTCGTCATGCCGGATGCCGTGCCGGCCGGGATGCCGGGAGGGGCCCCGGCCGCGGTCGGGAGCACGGCCCACGAGACGTTGCCGTCATCCCACGGCCAACCGCGGTTCAGCGTGACCAGCTCGTCGGGCGTGGCGGGTGGGCCGACCGGACGGTACGTCCACAGGGCCTCGTCGCCGGGACCGCACAGCGCGGCGTGGAGGTCTGGTGCGTGAGCGTCGGTGAGCGGCTCCAGGACGACATACCGGCCGTGGAGGCCGACCGGTTCGGGGCGCAGACGCGGTTCCCACGTCGGGTCGACGCCATCGCCGACTCGCTGCCCGAACTCGTTCGTCTTCGGCACCCGCGCGAGTCTACGAGTCGGTGCGAAACCGGTGGCGCCATCGGTCCGTCGCTGCTTGACTCCCGGGGTGGGCGGGCGACCGGAAGGCTTCGAGTACGAGGAACGTGGCGGTGAGGTCGTGGTCTACCACCACGGCCACCGCGCGAGTGTGCTGCGAGGCCGGACCGCGGCCGACTTCCTCGAGGACGTCGAGACCGGCGACCCTCAAGAGCTGATGGCCCGGGTGACCGGCAACTACCGACGCGGCAACGAGCGTCAGGCCCGCCAACACCCGCGCAACCGCAAGAGCTGAACCGGCTCGCACGCCATATCGCGCTCGCCGACCGGCCTCGCCGCACGTCTGCCGATACAGACGACGGCGGGCCGCGGATCGAGCCGCTCGGGGACGGACGTCAGATGACGGCGATCGCCTCGACCTCGAGGAGCAGACCGGGGAGCGCGAGACCGGTCACGCCGACCAGCGTCGCCGTCGGTGCCCTGCCGCCGAAGAACTCGTCGCGGATGGCGCGCAACTGGTCACGGTCGCGGAGGTCGACGAGGTAGATGGTCAGCTTCACGATGTCGTCGACACCGGCGCCCGCCGCCTCGACCTGGGCACCCAGGGCAGCGAACGTGGCCCGCGCCTGTGCTGCGAAGTCGCCTGGATGTGCCACGCCGCCCCGTTCGTCGTACGCGACCTGGCCGGAGACGAACACGATCGACTCCGCCCCGGTGACCTTGATGGCTTGCGTGTACGTGGGAGAGTCGAAGACTCCCTCGGCCGTGATCGGTGTGATCGACGTAGCCATATTGCGTCCTCTCGGTCGGATCGAGGTGTCACCGACCACCGCTCGGGCGGTCGGATCGCCGGTTGGCCGACGCTAGCCTCCGCCTCGTATCCCACCGGCGAGAGCCGTCGTTCACGTCCACCGGCGAGGGCCATCGTTCACGTCCACCGGCGAGAGCCGGCCCGCGAGAGGTGCAGCGTGACCGGGCCGTGGTCGGGGCGTGCGCCGGTGAGCACTCGCTCGGGCACCCGGAAGATCCGCCCGGGTGCCGCCGGCCAGGCGACCCGCACCCGGCCGACCTCGGTGCCCGCCTGCACGGCCTGGACGACGGGGAGCCGGCGGTACTCGTCGGTCCAGAGCAGCAGGTGGCCGCGCGGCGCCCGGACACCCGGGAGCACCCGTTGCGGCGTGACCCATCGGAACGGCGGCGCAGCGCGCACCTCGAGAGGTGCCGCCGTCGACACCGGGGCGACCGCCTGGTCGAGCCACCGCCGCACCGCCGCGGCGACGTGAGCGCCGTCGAGTGCGGCACCGTCGGCCGTGTCGACCGGGTGCACGAGATTCCCGACGGCGAACACTCCCGCACGGGAGGTCGCGAGCGAGGTGTCGACGCTCGGACCTCGGGTGGCGGAGTCGATGTCGAGGCCGGCCAGGCGCGACAGCTCGTGGTCGGGCACCCAGTCGCCGGTCGTGACCACGGTGTCGCACTCGATCCGCCGCCGGCGACCGGTGCGCAGGTTCTCGATCTCGACCGACCGCACGCGTGCCGTGCCGTCGATGCGCGTCATCCGGCTGTGTGGGATGACGCTGGCACGCAGCGCCGCTCGGCCGAGCAGGCTGAACGCAGCGTACGCCTCGGCCCGGGGATAGGCGCTCACCAGCGCCGCCACCGAGCAGCCGGCCTCGCGCAGGGTGAGCACGGCCGACCAGCTGACCAGCTCGGCGCCGACCACGACCGCCCGTCGCCCGACCTCGGCGTGGTGCACGTGGACGAGGTTCTGCAGCTCGCCGGTGGTGTAGACGCCGTCGGGCCGGTCGCCGGGGATCCGGCGGGCGGCCCGCGGCCGTTCTCGGGCACCGGTGGCGAGGATGGCGGCATCCGCCTCGACGACCCGGCGTCCTCGGGGCGAGGTCACCTCGAGCCGCCGCTCGCCCGCCCATCCGGTGACCATCGCCCGGGTCTCGAGGACGGCGCCCGCGCCTCGCGCCGTCGCGGTGAGCCGGCGGGCGTAGGCCGGCCCGGACAGGAACCGGCGCAGGTCGCGGATGCCGTAGCCGAGATGGTCGCTGTGCCGGGGGATGCCGCCGGTCTCGGCCTCGCGGTCGAGCACGAGCACCTCGCCGTCGACGTGCGGGGCGAGCGCGGCAGCGGCGGTGAGGCCGGCCGGGCCGCCCCCGACGATCGCCACGGCGACGCGGTCGGGCGAGCCGGTCATGTGGGAGCTTCCTGGGGTCCGTGGGATTCATCGGTGTCGTGCGATCCATGGGGTTCGTGGCTGGCGGTGCGGTTCCGCGACCAGTGGGCCTGCTGCGCCGCGGCGTTGTCCGGCGGCCGGGCTCCTTGGGTTGCGGCGTCACCGGGTGGCCGGGCTCCCT
>JBOFLR010000505.1:0-8744 GCA_051657965.1 Dermatophilaceae bacterium | reverse complement strand
CCCCGGCTCACTCCCGGCCGGCACCGGTCAGGGCGTCGTCGGGGTGATCGTCGGGGTGACCGTCGGACTGGGGGACGTCGTCGGCGTCGCGGTGGGCGTCCGGGTCGGCGTGGGTGTCCGGGTGGGCGTCGCCGTCGGTGCCCGGGTGGGCGTCGGTGTCCGGGTCGTGGTTCCCGTGGGCGACGCCCCGGTGGAGCGGGTCGGCGCCACCGCCGTTCCAGGACAGGCCTTCGCGGCCAGGGCCTCGGCGTCGTCGACGAGGCCTCCTGCGGTGGCGGCGGCATCGGATGCCGACGCCTCGGCGCGGGCGATCTGGTCGGATGCGCCGGCGAGCGTCGACCGTGCGTCGGCGATCGCGGAGGCCTCCGCCGGCGCGGGGGTGCGTGAGCCCGCCGACACCGCCGCGGTCAAGCGCGCGAGGGTGCGTTGTCCGCGTGCGTGGAGGGCGGAGCGAACCTGGTTCTTCGCGCGGACCACCTCGGCCAGGGACGTCGTGCGTGACGCGTCGGACCGGGTCGAGGCCACCGCGCCGGCCACGGCGGTGCACGACTTGCGGGCGCCGAAGGCCCGCCCGCGAAGCGTGGCGAGGTCGGCACGGGTGTCGGCGAGTGCGCCGGCCAGCGCCGGCAGCGACTCGCGTGAGCTCGGTGCCTGGGACAGGTCGCGGAGGTTGCGCGAGAGCTCGTCGAGCTCACGGCTGACGACCGACGCCGACCCGCTCGGGGTGGCGCTCGCCGAGCCGCCCGACGTCGAGGTCGCGCCCACCGTCGGCGACGCCAGCGACGCCCACCGCCCGTCGAGCCGCTCGTCGTCGCTCCCGGAGGAGCAGCCGGTCAACGAGGTCACGACCACGACCGCGACGCTCGCAGTGGCCACCCTCCACGAACCGATACCGGTCACCGGTCCGCCCCTCCTCGGCCGCCGTCGCAGATCGTTCGTCTCGGCCCACCCGGACCGCCGGTCACCACCACCATGATCGTCGGATCATGCCACGCGCCATGCCGCCGCCGTGGCCCGGGACCGGTGGCCCGGTACCGGTCCCCCAAAACCGAGGGCCGGATGACGTGCCCTCGCTTCTCGACCTGGCGTCTCCCGACCGGCAGGCCCCCGCGGTGCGCCACCGCATGAGTAAGCGCAGGCGGCCGGATGGGGCGGCGCAGACGGGCGGCCGGCTCTCAACAGGCCCTGGCGGCGACGTCCTCGGCGGTGTCCACGAGATCGCCCACGATGGCGACCGCGTCGGTCGCAGCCTCGCCGGTGCGGGCGATCTGGTCGGCGGCACCGGCGAGCGTGGTACGGGCGTCGGTGACCGCCGCGCTCTCGTCGGGCGACGGGGTGCGCGAGCCGGCGGATGCCGCGGCGACGAGCCGTTCGACCGTCGCCGAGCCGCGCGACCGGAGCGTGGCGCGGGTGGCGTTCCGGGCCCGGACGGTCGCGGCGGCCGACGTGGTGCGCGCAGCGTCGGCCCTGGTGGAGGACAGCGCGTCAGCGACTGCAGCACAGGACTTCTCCGCCCCGTACGCACGCTCACGAAGCACCTTGACGTCGGCACGGGCGTCCGCCAGCGCGTCAGTCACGGCCGGCATCGACTCCCGCGAGCTCGGGGCCTGCGACAGGTCGCGGAGGTTGCGCGAGAGCTCGTCGAGCTCCCGGCTGACCGCAGCAGGCACCGACTCGGCCGGAGCGGCACTGCTCGTCGCGCTCGGCGTGGACGTCGGGCTCACCGTGGGAGCAGCGATCGGCGACCAGTGCCCGTCGAGCCGGGGGTCGTCACCGCTCGTGGAGCACGCCGTGAGCGCGAGGACGCCGACGGCCGCGACCATGGCGTGCGCTCTATGTCGACGAGGCACCTGGCCGCTCCTCCCAGGCCGTTCACGCCATTTCATCGCGTTCGGCCTGCACGGGCCGCGGCCCGTCGATACGATGACGGTTCGATCATGCCACGAGCAGGGGTGAGGTCGGGCCGGTTCGGGCGGGTGCCTGCCGGCAAGCACCGACGCAGCAGGGCCCGGTGCCGGTGGCGAGCAGGGACGGAGTGTCGATGTCATCCTCGACGAGGCTGCGCCGGGCCGTCAGCCCGTTGCGGCCGGTGCTGCGGCGCGGCCCTCGTATGGAGCCCGGGTACCTGGTCGTCGGCACCAAGCGCGGCGGCTCGACCTCGCTCGCCGACTGGGTCGCACGGCATCCGGAGGTCGCTCCGTGCCTCTCTCCCAAAGGAACCCACTACTTCGACGTGAACTGGCGCCGGGGCGAGGCGTGGTTCCGGTCGGCGTTCCCGAAGCCCGCCCCGGGCAGGAAGATCACCGGCGAGGCTTCTCCGTACTACATGTTCCACCCGCTCGCACCGGAGCGGATCGCCGCGACGTTGCCCGACGTCAAGCTGATCGTGTGCCTGCGGGACCCGGTGGCCCGCGCCTGGTCGCACCACGCCTACGAGGTGGCCCGCGGTCGCGAGGACCTCGGCTTCGAGGAGGCGCTGGATGCCGAGGCCGGGCGGCTCGACGGCGAGGAGGAGCGGCTCCGCGAGCAGCCCGGGTACGACAGCCCGCACTGGCGCTTCCACGCCTACCAGCGGCGCGGGCACTACGCCGAGCAGATCCTCGAGCTGCACCGCGCCGTGGGCGCCGAACGGGTGCTCGTCGTGCAGAGCGAACGCCTCTTCGCCGACCCCGAGGCCGAGCTCGCCGTCGTCTGGCGCTTCCTCGGGCTGGCCCCGTTCGTCCCCGGCGACGTGCGCCCCAAGAACGCGAACGCCCCGTACGGCTCGATACCCGGGCATCTGGTCGCGCGGCTGCAGGAGTACTACCGACCACACAACGACCGTCTCGCCGCCATCCCCGGCGTCGACGTGCGATGGCCGGGGCCGGCCCGCACCTGACCGCGGCCCCTCGCCCGCCATCCATCCCTCCACCCACGATCGGGAGCGCCGACATGGAGATCATCGACTACCTCCGCATCCTTCGGAGGAGGAGGCTGGTCCTCGTCCTCGTCCCCCTCCTCGCGGTGCTGGTGGCCGTGGCCTGGGCCGTGCTCACGCCACGTGTCCACACCGCGGTCGCCACCGTCAACGGCACGGCACTGGTCGGCACGGCCACCAGCCAGTTCACCGGCCCGCAGGGCGTGAGCCAGTTCGCCGCGGCCTTCGCCGCGGCCGCGAAGGGCCCTGCGGTGGTCAACGCGGTCAGCGACCGCACGTCGGTGCCGGTGGACGATGTCGTCGACGGCCTGGTCGTGTCCCAGGTGGGTGAGAGCCCGTCGATGCGGGTGGTGTACGAGAGCACCGAACGCGGCAGCGTGGAGCCGGTGCTGTCGGCTGTCGTGCGCGAGACGCTGATCAGCCTGTTCCAGCCGCGCGCCGACCAGGCGGCGCGCGACCGGGACAGTGCGGTCGAGCAGGTGGCTGCCGCGAACGCCGAGGCCAAGGCGCTGGCCGACAAGCAGGGCGCGGCCAACCCGCGCGACATCTACGCGGCATTGATCGGCAAGATCTCTGCGCTCGAGCAGCAGCAGGCCGGGCTGCGCGCCAACGGCGACGCGGTCGCGGCGGCCGCCCTCGACGCACCGCTCAAGGCGGCGCGCACCCAGGCCAAGGGGTACGGCCCGATCATCGCCGAGTACGCCACCATCGAGGCCAAGCAGCGAGCGGCCACCGAGGCGCTCGCCGCTGCTCAGGACCAGTCCCGTCTGGCGGCCGGCCAGCTCGCCGCGACATCCTCGGACCGGGTGGTCTTCGTCTCCGGTGTCTCCTCCGCGACCGTCGTCGGTGAGGCAGGCTCGCTCGTCCCCTCGGTGCTCGGGGCCGGGATCTTCGCCGCCCTGGTGCTGGTCCTCGTGCTCGAGTTGCTGGCTCGTGGCCACTTTCAGCGGCGCGCTCGCGCGGATGACGCCGCGGCTCACCACGCCGAACCCGAGGACGCCGAACCCGAGGCGGACCAGCGGGCTGCCGACGGGCTCACAGGCGACGACTTGGCCGCCCGTGACGCGATCGGCCCGGAGGGTCCGGAGCCGTCGACCGTTCCCACCGCGGTCCGGCCGGCCGCACCGGCACCGTCAGCCGAGCCCAGCCGTCCGGCGCCGTCAGCCGAGCCCAGCCGACCGGCACCGTCGGCCGAGCCGACCGCACCGGCCCGACAGGCACCACCGGCTCAGCCCGCCACGTCGGCCCGACCGGCGACGCCGGACGATGTGGTGACGCCGGCCCGGCAGCGGTCTGCTGAGCCGGATACCGAGACCGGCGCCGACGAGCCGGCCGGGCACCACGACCGCGAGCCGGTGGCCGCGGCGTCTCGGGCGGCATCCGGCCCACCGGCCTTCGTCGTGCGGCAGAAGCCCGGTGGCGCCTCACCGACCCGGCCGCCGGGCCGGGGCTGACCGGTCGTGACCTCACCGGCGACCGAGCCCGTGTCCCCGACCGGGTCGGCATCCGCAGGCGGGCCCGCAGCGGCGCGGCCGATCTTCATCGTCGGCTGCCAACGGTCGGGTACGACGATGCTCCGGCTGATGCTCGACTCCCATCCCAGGATCAGCTGCGGCCCCGAGACCCGCTTTCTCGAAGGCTTCGAGCCGATCCTCACCGACGACTGGAAACGGCTGTCGCAGTATGGCTTCTCCGAGGAGGAGTGGGTCCGCCGGATCCGCGGCTTCTTCGAGGGCGTGCAGGCCGACTACGCGCGGTCCCGAGGCAAGCAGCGCTGGGCCGACAAGACGCCGCGTTACGCCCTGAGCCTGCCGCTGGTGCTGCGCATCTTCCCCGACGCCCAGATCGTGCACGTCATCCGCGACCCACGTGACGTGGCGGTCTCGCACCGCAAACGGTTCGGGTACTGGTCGTGCGTGAAGTCGACCGTCAAGTGGCCGAAGTACGTCGGCACGGCCCGCCGCGCCGCTCGCGAGCTGCCGGACGACACCTACCGGGAGGTCCGCTACGAACAGCTCGTCGCGGACCCGGGGGCCACCCTGCGCGACCTGCTCGACTGGCTCGGTGAGCCGTGGGACCCCGCCGTCCTCGAGTTCGACCGGGCCGGTCACGACGTCCCGGCGCGCTACCACGCCCAGCTGGCCGCCCGGCAGGCGAGCGCCGGCACCGACCGCGCGGTCTATGCCTCGCGAGTGGGTTCGCACCGGCGCGAGCTCGACCCGCTGGTGCGCCTCCTGGTCTGGGCGAACAGCCGCCGCCTCCGACGTGAGCTCGGGTACTGACCGTGTCCTCCGGTCAGCTCGACACCATCACCGACCGTGCGGATGCCGCGCCGAACGGAGCCGCCGTGTCGGGTGCCACGACGACGGGCCCCGCCGCTCCGACGGCAGGGGGTCTCCCCGCGCCCCGGCGTACCCGGCTCCTGCTCGATCTGGGCCTGGCCGGAGTCGCCGTCGTGGCGGCCGCGGTGTCGGGCATCGCCGCCACCTCGGGCGACCGGCTGCTCACGGTGCTGCCGCTCGCCCTGATGGTGGGTCTGGCGGTCGGTGCGCTCGCGCTCACCAGGTTCCGCGTCTTCATCCTGCTCCTGCTCGCCATCCGGCCGAGCATCGACCTGGTCAAGCTCAGCGGCGACCCCACCGGAACCGCCGGTGGCACCGGCCTGTCCCGTGGGGTCGATCCCTCGAGCATGCTCGCCGTGCTGTTCCTCGCGGCGGCGCTGCTGTGGCTGGCCGGGCGCGTCGCCGACGGCCGGGTGGTCGCGCCGAGTCGGCTCGGCTGGGCACTCATGGCATTCGGCGTCACCGCCTATCTCAGTATCGTCGGGTCGGCCCGGCCGGGGGCGAGCGCCCTCGAGGCCACCCGCATCGCGTCCCTGGTGATGATGTTCGTCGTGCTCGAGCAGCTGATCCGCGACGAGCGCTCGATGCGGTTGGTGCTTGGTGCCTGCTACGCCGGGCTGCTCTTCCCGCTCGCGTACACGGTGGTCGGCATCCTCACCGGTGACCCGCCGTCCGAGGCGGCCGGGTCGTTCACCCGGCTGACCGGGCCGTTCAACCAGGCGAACACGTTCAGCCGCTATCTCGCGTTCATGATCGTCTTCGCGCTGGCGGTGCACCCGCACGTCGGCCGGCGGCTGCGGATGCCGGCCCTGGCCGTGATCGGGCTGTCCGGGGTGTTCCTCGTGATGACCCTGACCCGCACCGGCATCCTCAGTGCGGCTGTCGGCGTGGTGCTCGTCGCCGTCATCCAGCGCCGTCGCTCGCTGCTCGCAGGCATGGCCGTGTTCGCCGTCGCCGCGCTCGTCCTGCTGCCGAGTGCGGCCGAGCGCATCGGCACCGCGGGCACCACCGTCGAGATCGGCGCCGAGAACCCGACGGCGGACAGCCTGACCTGGCGCCTGGGCTACTGGGCGGAGGTGCTCCCGCTCGCCAACGAGAGCCCGGTCACCGGTATCGGGCTGACCATGACCCAGTACGGCACGGCGGCCGAGAAGCAGCCGCACAACGACTTTCTCCGCGCCTACGTCGAGACCGGGGTGGTGGGGTTCGGCACGTTCCTCGCGCTGGTCGTCACCCTGGTGCACACGACCTGGCGTGCGGTCCGGGCCACCGTGCGGGGCAGCCTCGGACGGGCCGTGGCGTCCGGGGCGTTCGGGTGCGCCGTGGTCTTCACCATGAGTGCCGGTTTCGCCAACGTGATGTCGAACGTCGTCAGCCTCTGGTACCTGCTCGCCTTCGCCGCGGCGGCGGGATGGGTGCTGCGCTCAGCACCCGGCAGAAGAGGGCGCGACGACGCGTGACGGCGTGGTGCGGCTGCCGTTCCAGGTGTTGCCCTGGGCGCCGAAGTACCCGCGCAGGCTGGCCCCGAGCACGACCTCGTCGACCGCGTTCGACTCGAACCGTACGCCGATGAGCGAGCCGGCCTGCAGGTCGCGCGGGCCGGTGGCGCTGTTGCAGCGCACGAGGGCCTGGTGGGTGCTGGTGTCGTAGCTCGGGGGCTCGGTGCCGTCCATGATGCGGAAGCTCAACCCGGCGGTGCGGTAGCTCGGCACGGTGTTGTACTGCCAGATGTTGCCCCATCCCGACATCTGGTCGTTGAACCCGATGTCGACGCCCGCCGCGGTGTTGTGCTCGATGACGTTCCAGGATGCGTCCTGGTCGGTCGTGACGGCGCGCCCGTTGCCCGGCAGGTCGGTCACCAGGTTGCCCGTGATGTGGTTGTACGACGAGGAGTTGCCCAGCCGGATCCCCTCCTGCATGTAGTGGCTCGCGGTCGACGAGGCGACTCGCGACACGGTGTTGCGCGCGATGGTCCAACCGTCGCTGAACGTCGACAGCCACAGGCCCGGGCCGGTGCCGCAGGCGACATCGGTGATGGTGTTGCCGACGAAGGTGCCATAGCGGGTGGCGCGGCCCATGACGCCCTTGCCGGTGACGGTGTTGCCGACGAACACCAGGTGGTCGCTCGGCACGATCGTCTGGCCGGTGAGCCGCGACAGGTGGGCGATCGCGTCACGAGCGGCCGCTGGGTTGCGGCTGCCCCGCCCGGGCACCGACCGGCGCGCCTGCCAGTCGCCGCTGTCGATGCGCGCGGCGAACCAGTTCTGCGCCGCCCCGGCGTTCTTCGACGAGATCAGCACACCACCGCGGATGACGAGACCGCCGAGGGCCCAGTGGCTGGCCCCCTTGGTGAAGGTCACGGTGCGGTCGCCGTCCGGGCCGGTGGCGCCGCATCCGGGCATCGAGACGGGGGCGGTGAGCACGACCGGGCCCGAGCCGTCCGGGGCGAGGGAGATCGGCGCGGATGCCGTTCCCGAGCGGTTGATCGTGATCTTCCCGGTGTACGTGCCGGCAGCGAGGCGGATGGCGTCGCCGGGGCGGGCGTTCGCGACCGCCGTGGCGAGCTGGGCCGGCGTCGACACCCGCACGGTGCGCACGATCGACCCGGCCGGCACGAGGGTGCCGCCGCGGACGACGGTGCGGGTCGGTGTGGGCAGGTCGGCGACGCGGCTGGTGCCGATCCGCTCCCGGTGGCCGGTGAAGCCGTGCCGTGCGGTGACCACGGTCGAGGCCGAGGCGGCGTGGGCGGCGGCGACGGTTGCGGTCGAGCCGGTCTGGGCGGCGGCGACGGGTGCGGTGGCAGCGGCGAGCACGGCGCCCGCGCAGGTGGCAGCGAGCAGCCGGGAGGCAGGGGGCATCGAGGTGTCCTTCCCCACGACCGGCGGGCGCACGACAGGGATGGCGCCACGACGATGTCGAGATCGGCCGCGGATGCCGCGAACGGTAGCGATCAGTGGACTCGCGGCGCCCGGACTACAGCCCCCTCTCGGCCGAACGTCCGATGCCCCACTGGCCACTCGGCCGACCGTGCGCGACCGCCACGCGCACCGACCGTGCCGGACCGCAGTCCCTCCGGCGTGCTATGTGGTCCGGTCGGGCCGGGGGCCGCTCGACAGCTCGATGAGTCTCGGCCGTGCCGCGGCCAGTGACGGAAGATCGGACATCGCCCGCACCCAGAGTGCCGCGGCTGGGTCCACCCAGCCAGTGAGACGCAGAGCGGCCGAGTGATCACGTCGCAGGTCCCGACGGTAGATCGGCTCGTGGTGCGCGGCGCGGTTGCGAACCGTCGCAAGGTCCCTGATCAGCCTCTCGACCTCTACACGACGAGTGCGGCTGTCCCCTTGTCCGTAGGGAAAGGCGTTGTGCAGGGCCGGGATCCACAACGTCGTGAGATAGCGGGTGGCGACCAGGAATCGCCAGAAGCCGAAGCTCAGTCCTGCGATCACCTTGCCATGGACTTCGGGGTCACGCCCCCGCCTCGTGGC
>JBOFLR010000504.1:0-7572 GCA_051657965.1 Dermatophilaceae bacterium | reverse complement strand
CCACGTCGCCGGGCCGGTAGTCGTGCAGGTGGTCGACGAAGTAGTCGGCGGCTGCGGTGGGTGACTGGAAGTCGCCGCTGAGCCAGTAGTGCCCGACGGTCATCCCGGCGGCGCGGGCCGCGTCGACCTGACGCTGGTAGTAGGGGCTCACGTACGGCCCCGACCTCAGCTGCGACCCACCCGCCTTGACCACGGCGAACGACATCCCCGAGCGGGCGGCCGCGGCGAAGTCGAGGTCCTTCTGCGTGGTCCCGACGTCGATGCCTTCGCGGGTCGCGACTGCGGTACGCGGCTCCACGCTGGCTCCGCCGGGTGAGGTGCCAGAGACGGCGGCTGCGGGCGAGAGGCCCAGCAGGGTCAGCACGGCGAGCACGGCCGCGAGCGCCGGGGCAGCGCCGCGGCGCCGACGACGGATGCCGTTGAGACGCAACGGCGTTGGGCTGGTTCGTGTCGTGTCGTGCTGGTCGTCGGCATCCGACATGCTCGGCCTCCTCGGTCTGGGTCGGCATCCGCGCGACCCCTCGTGCCCTGGCACGCTGCCAGCCGGGAGCAGCCCGGTGACCCCACGAAACCGCGGAGTCGACGACGCCCCGGGAAGGTCGCACGCCCGGTGAGGGTCAGCCTCCTCGCCGAACCGCGCACGCCAGACCCGTCCCCGATGTGCTGGTGCAGTTGGCGCCAGGCGACCCTCCCCAGGGCCGCCGCCGACCACGAACGGCCGGATGATCGGATGACGCCAGGCCGGCCCGCGGGGTTAGCCCGACCGGCGTGGTCGGCCTGAGTTGCTGCTTGCCGCCTGGCAACGACTGCGGGAAGGTGGGGTAGCGAGGGTTGCCGGGGTCAGGTGCTGCATGCCACCGAGGAGGGGAACGCGCTCGATGCTGCTGTTGATGGCCGCTGCGGCCGTGGTCAGTGTGGCGCAGCTCGCGCTCGTGGGGTCGTGGGCCCGCTCGGTGCGGGTGTCGACGCTGCTCATGGCGGTCGCGGTCGGCGCCTACGCGTGCGGCACCGTCACCGTGCTGATCCAGGTGGCATGGACCCGGCTGCTCTCGTTCGCCACGGACCGGCCGTTGCCGGACATCGTCGAGGTCGCGTCGTACACGGCCGATCCGGTCATCGAGGAGATCGTCAAGCTGGCCCCGCTCGTGGTCCTCGGCTGGCGGTGGCGGATGACGCACCGCCAGCTCGGGCTGACCGACCACCTCCTCGCAAGCGTGGCGCTCGGGGCTGGGTTCGAGCTGTTCGAGGCGGCACTGCGGTTCTCCTCGCTCGGGGCGGTGGCCACCTCGGTCCCGGGGGGCTACCTCGTGGCGGGCAACCTCGGCGGCACGGTCACGGTGCCGTCGCTGTGGGAGTCGCTCACGTCGTGGCAGCCGGTTCCGGCGGCGTTCGAGGAGCTCTTCGCCTCCGGCGGGGACACCGTGCAGCACCTGGTGTGGACGGGCCTCGCCGGTCTCGGGTTCGGATGGGTGTTCCGGCGAGGTGATGCCTGGCGGTGGCTCGGGCTGGCCGGCGTCGCCGTGGCGTGTGCCGATCACGCGAACTACAACCTCCGGGCGGTTGCCGACGATGTGCCGTCAATACTCGTTCCGCCGTCCGCGGTGGTCGCGTGGGTGGGAAGCCTCCTGTCGACGATCCTCGTCCTGGCGCTGGCGGGTGCCGTGGCGGCCGACCGCCTGACGCTCGCAGGTGCCCGGGCACGGCGACATGAGCTGCTGCTGGATGGCGAGGTGGCTTCGGGCCTCGGGATGGGGCCGCTGGTTCGTCGCGCGACGACCGGGGCGCCGTGGAGCACCTACGCGACGTGGCGCTTCGTTCTCGCCCGCCGAGCCGTGATGTACGGGTCCGCCGCCGGGGTCGACGAGCTGGTTGTGTCCGTCACCGTCGCCGAGGAACGGGCGCTGCTCGAGCGGGCTCGGTCGGGGCCGGCCTGGACGGTCGCGGGCCGTCGCTTCACCGGTCGGTTGCGCGAGGTCCTGGCGCCGCGGCGGCTCGTCACGCCGGTCTCGGTCCTGTGGCTGATAGCGCTAACGCCGGCCGTCCTGTACCTCGTGATCGGGGCGTTCCCAGCGACATCGGCGCTGCAGCGGTGGTTGCGCGGCCCGGTCGGCCTGGCGCTGTTCGTGGGGTGTGCCGTGGTCGGCGCGGCGATGCTCGCTCTCCAGCTACGCCAGGCGAGCGTCGGGCTGCGCCGGCTGCCCGCGTCATCCCTGCACGATTTACGGCTGCGAGGTCAGGAACGGGTCGTCATCGCCGGTGGTGGCCGCTTGCCGTCGTTCCGATGGTGCTGCTCGCGCTGGCCGGGTGGGACGGGGAGCGCCGGATGGTGCAGAACTACCACGCGCTCGACGCGCTCAGCACCGCGTTCCTCGTCGCCGGCCTGGCGCTCTTCATCGCCTCCCTGTTCCTCTTCCCTCCGTTCGGGCTGGCCATGACCACGGCCGGGCCGGTGCTCGTCGCGACCCTCTCCGCGGAGCTCGCCACCGCCATCGCCGGCTCGGCCGCCCTCACTGCCACTGGGATCGTGCTCAACGAGGCCGCGAATGGCGCCGGCCCATCCCCCGGCCCGAGCGGGTCGAGTGGGTCCGGTGGTGGGGGCAGTTCATCCAACGAGGTGCGGAGCGTCCATGACGTCCTCGGTGAGTTGCCGAAGGGACGCAGCTCGACAGTCCGGACGGTGCGGTCAGACGCCGAGTTGGGTGAGGTGTACCGGACCCTCAGTCAAGGCGGCAAGCCCGTCGATGTGCCCGGATACAAGGGCACTTGGGTCGAGCGGGCCGACGGTGTCCGCGTCGGCCTGCGTGAGATCTCCAAGAGCGGAGGCCGGACAATCGACATCCGGTATCCCGACGGCACGATCTGGAAGGTTCACGTCAGATGACTTCCCTCGACCGCTCGCTTGAAGAGAACTTGCTTGCTCGTGCCGCTGAGGACTGGGTGTCGGCGGCGGAGGTCATCGACCTCGTCCGCCAGTCAGGTGCCAGCGCGCCCGACGACTTGCGAGACCTCGCCGTCGGCGTCATCGCGCGGCTTCTCCTCACCGGCTCCCTCATCGCGGGAGACCTCGACGACTCGACCCACGTCCCTTGGAACTGCTCGGCAGCCGAAGCTGTCGCACGCATCGTCGAACGTTGGGTCACCTATCGCGACCCCCGTGTCATGCCGGGCGAGATCGTCTGGCTGGACACCACACAGCAAGGCCAGGAGATCGGCGAGACAGTTTGGCGCCGAGAGCAGGAGCAGCCCTGACTCTCGGATGACGTCCACGTTCCGGCGCCGCCCATCTCGTCGTGGTGGACATCGGCCGGAGCGCGTTCTGCTGGGGAAAGGAGCCTCGTCGTGGCCGATCCTGAAGCGCTGGCTCTGGTCGCGGCGCACGCTCTGTGGCGGCAGACCGACGGCGCTCAGGGTGCGTGGGTGAAGGCCACGGGCCTTGACCTGGCGGAGGCGCAGCTGGCCGGCCTCGATCTCGCTGGTGCCGAACTGGTCCGTGCAGACTTGCGCCGAGCGGACCTCCGGGGAGCGGACCTCTTCGGCGCCGTTCTCTTCCCGTCATCCAGGCCGAGGCGCGTCCCAGAACCTCGCGTAGGAGATCTCGAGCAACCCTCGATCCGGATGCTCCCGCCGCGTCGACGGCAGGACCATGAGCCGCTGCCCGGGCCGCTCCTGGAGCCCGTGCCGCAGCATCGGGCCGTCGATCTCGTCGAGGAGATCCTGCCGGATCTCGACGACGAGGTCGGGACGCACTCCGAGGATGTGCGCGTCGAAGGCCGCGTGGTGGATCTTGCACAGGGACAGCCCGTTTCGAATCCCGGCCACGCCGGCCTCATCTCGGTCCGGGACGATGTGCGCTGCGTCGAGGAGCGGGCTGTGGCCCAGTGCGCAGACCGCACAGCGAGTCTGGTACGCGCGCATCACTGTCGCCCGGAAGATCGGCTGGTGCAGGCGCCGCTTGGTCTCGACCGTGATGCACCGCTTCAGGGTCTCTTCGAGGATGCTGTCCGGCCGGACGCCGCCGTCCGTCACGGCATCGACGACGAACTGCAGTTGGGCCGGCTCCTCGCCCACGATGTAGACGGGGAAGGTCGGCAGGTAGGCGCCGGGGCCGACGCCGAAGAACTAGACGAGCGGCAGCCGACGCTCCATCGCCGCACGCAGGGCACGGTTCTCGGGGTGACCGTGATCGGTACCGCGGTACTTGTAGCGGATGAGCCCGTCCGGACCGACGGCGTCCTCGTACGGGCGCTCGGCACCCTCGGGTCGGTACACCGTGCGGACGGACAGCGCCGCGTCGAGAACGGCCGGTTCGCGGATGCCGCGCTGCATGTCCATGAGCGGCAGCGGCTCGCCGCGGAACCGAAACTCCCTGATCTCCTCGCTGGTGAGCGGGTCGGCGCCATCGTTGGTGCGTCGCGCGAGCCAGGCCATCGCCGCCTGGCGCAGCTCTGCGTCATCCGCGACGCTCCACGGCCGGCTGGGCCAGCAGGATCGGCAGCGACCTGCGTCCGTCGATCTGCAAGCATTCGCGCCGAGCGAACTCCTCAGCGACGTCGATGCCCAAGGGCTCCTTGAAGAGAACTCCAGTCCGAGCGGTTCACGCCTCGCCCGCTCCCTCGACCTGGAAGTGCTGAGCGAGCCGTTCGAGGGTGAACTCCTGTCGGAGTTTGCATGCGCTGTTCTGGTTCGCGAACATGCCCTTCTCCCAGTACGCATGCTCGGCCGGCACTGTGGAGACCCACCTTACCGGCACCACCCACTCAGCCGTCTCGTCGCTCTCTTCTTCGCCTTCCGTGCCGTGCTCGTAGGTTCCGACCAACGGTTGACTCGCCAAGGCAACGTCCGCACCATCGACGAGCACCCGAGTGGCGTCGAAGCGCTTGGCCGGACCGGTGACCTCGCCAACTGCCACATAGCCCTGCTGCGGGATGCACACGTTGACGCGCGCGCCCTTTGGCAGATCGCGCAGCGTGCGTGAGTACCACGCCCCGCCACCCGCCGACACGAAGCCGTACCGCCTGCCGTCCTCCCAGACCCGTCCGCCGCTGTACGCGCCGAATGAGACGAACCAGTCGCGCCCGTTCCACTCGGCGCGCTTGTTCCTCGTGTTCGTCGCAAATGACGCGCCGACCTTGATGCTCTCCTCGTCGCGCGCCAGCCAGGAGCGTGCAAGATAGCGCCGGCCATCGTCCTCGAGGTAGGAGAAGAAGACCGCGTTGACCGGGACACCGAAGGTGCGCAGGTAGGTGACGATGCGCTCAGAGCCAGCGTCCAAGTCGGTCGCGACGATGGTGAGCTGAACCGCGGCGTTCAGCTCGTCGGGCGCCGAGGTGCCGAAGACATCCTCGAAGGCCGACTCGAACGGCACCTCTAGGTGGTCGTTGGCGAGGTCGATGACCGAGTCGCGGTCCAAGGTGCTGGCCCAGGAGCCGTAGTCGAGAACCTGGGCGACCACGTCGCGCGGCGTCTTGTCGCGCTTGAGCTCCAGGACGTTGAGGTTGCCCTCGACGTCCATGGCGAGAAGGTCGATGAACTTGCCGTGCGAGGTCTTCGTCTGGCGGCCGATGACGAGGAGGCGCTCTCCGAGGAGCGAGGGGTCCTTCTCGAGGTACTGCTCCAAGGTCGCCTCGGAAGGCAAGGAGGCGGAGCTCAGCCGCTTTGGGGTGTCCCCGTCGATCCGCCACATCCCCATCTCGACCGGCATGATCTAGAGCCTCCCCGAAAACGCGCGCGCCTGCAGGATTTTGGTCAAGACGTCGACGACGTCGCGCCGAACCTCGACCCGACGCTTGGCCCGCTCCGAACCGCATGGGGCTGCATCGCGAGCTGCGCCATGAGCCCCGCAGCACCGGCCAGCATGGCCCGGTTGGTCAGCAGTGAGCCTGGGTCTCGGCGAACTCCAGAATGTGCTTGACCTTGCCGTTATCGGTCAGGACAGCGCGGCTCACGTCTGCACTCGAACCCTGCATCGCCGGGAACTTCTTCAGAGCCTTGGCTGAATTTCCGGTCAGCTTCACCGAGCGACCCGAAGTCGCCGCGATCTGAGATCCCGCCTGCGCCAGCGCGGCGCCAGCAGCGAGCGACTGCCCGAGCCTTGGCAGTCCGAGATCCCGCGATGGCAGCCCTTCAGCGACGAGGAAGCGTTCGACCGCCATCGGGTCACCGATGACGGCCAAGCCGTCACCATCAGTGATCAACTGGATCTCGCTGTCCAACGGGTGCTCCTCGATGTGGCTCATGCGATTGATGCGTGCGGGACTTCCTCGTGCAAAGGGAGCAACTTCGACTCGAAGTGAAGCCCCTGTCTTGAGGCAAGCACTTGCACCCCGGCGCTCCGGCCCCAACCTGGGTGATCAGATGCGACGGCCGGGTCATTTGGCGCAGACACAAGTGCCCGGGCGGACTTACTCCGCCCGGGCACCCGTTGTGTGGCTGAGTGTCAGCTGCAGCCGCTGGTGGAGCCGCAGCCTTCGCAGACGTAGCAGGAGCCGGCGGGGCGCATCTTCGTCCCGCAGGTCATGCACATCGGGGCATCGGCGGCCTTGGCGTCACCGAAGGCGGCGAGCAGGTCGGCCGAAGAGTGGATCTCCGACCCGACCACCCGCGCCGACGCCGCACCCGAACCTGAAGCCACTGCCGAGGCACCGGAAGCACCGGAAGCTAGAGCGCCATCCGCCGTTCCGCCCGCAGGTGTGGCAGCACCGGACTCGACAGCACCGGGCGACTCGGTGGCAGCCGAGGCCGACTCCGGCGCGGAGGTGGGCGTGGCGTCATCCGCGCGCTTAGAGGAGGCGCCGATGCCCTGGCTGAGCGACTCGATCTCCTCCTCGAGCGCCTCGTCGTCGCCCTCGCCGGACACCGGCGCGTACGAACCGGTCTCGAGGTGGCGGGCCCGCTCCTCCGCGGTGTGGATGCCCATGTACGACCGGGTGTCGAAGTCGACGTAGTCGAGCGCGAGCCGGCGGAACACGTAGTCCATGAGGGACTGCGCCATCCGCACGTCGGGGTCGTCGGTCATGCCGGCCGGCTCGAAGCGCATGTTCGTGAACTTCTCGACGTAGGTCTCCAGCGGCACGCCGTACTGCAGCGACACCGACGTGACGATCGAAAAGGCGTCCATGATACCGGCGAGCGTGGAGCCCTGCTTGCCGAACTTGAGGAACAGCTCACCGAGCCTGCCGTCGTCGTACTCACCGGTGGTGAGGTAGCCCTCGGCCCCACCGACGGTGAACGACGTCGTCTTCGACGCCCGCCGCTTCGGCAGCCGCTCCCGCGTCGGCCGGTAGACCACCTTCTCGATGATCTCGGTCTGGGCCGCGGCCACCGCAGCACCGGCCTTGCCGGCCGCGGCATCCTTGGCGGTCGAGCCGCCATCGGACAGCGGCTGCCCGACCTTGCAGTTGTCGCGGTAGACGGCCAGCGCTTTCAGGCCGAGCTTCCAGCCCTGGACGTAGACCTCCTCGATCTCCTCGACCGTGGCCGTCTCGGGCAGGTTGACCGTCTTGGAGATCGCCCCGGACAGGAACGGCTGGGTCGCGGCCATCATCCGCACGTGCCCCATCGCCGAGATCGCCC
>JBOFLR010000503.1:0-4365 GCA_051657965.1 Dermatophilaceae bacterium | reverse complement strand
GGGAACAGGTCGTGCGGTCTCAGGTGGCGCGGCGTGAGCGGGTGGTTCGCGCTCGTCGTGAGGTCGCCGACGGCCCACTCCCGGTACTCGGCGACGGTCGAGGGGATGTTCCGGTGGTAGAGCAGGCTCGAGTCCGAGCTGAAGCCCTCCTCCCCCATGAGCTCCTCGGAGTACAGCTCTCCGGTGCGGCCCCGTCGTGCCGGGCGACGGTGCTGGGTGTGCCGCTTGGGAGGGATGCTGCCCATTGCCTGGTAGTGCGCCACGGTGCTGGTCCACCTCGCTGTGGTCGGGGTCGCTGCTCGGGTGCGCCGTCCCGCGCCGGTGGGCGGGCGTCATCCTCGAGATTAGGCGGTCCGGCCCCTGGCTGGCAGCCCTGCACCGCCGTGGACGTCAGGTTGGCCAGGCCTGTCCAGCTCGGATGACGATCACCCGGCACCCTGCCCACCGCCCAGCACCTCGACCGCGCATTTGAGGCCGGGTGCCCGAGCCAGCTTCCGGTCGGAGGTGAGCAGGACTGCATTCAGCGTCTCCGCGAGGGCGACGTATGCGGCGTCGTAGGGGGTCAGTGCATCGCGCAACTCCCAGCAACGACCGAGCAAGGCCCGGTGCGGCACCCGTCGCACGGGCAGGTCGACGAGGTCGTCGAGCGCGAGGCGGACGCGGCGCGCCGGCATCCACCCGGCCCGGTGTCGCCGGCGCCACACCGAGGTGACCTCGAGGTCGATCAGCTCGGGCGCCGTCAGCGCCTCGCCGCGCAGTCGAGCCCTCGCGCGGTCGCCGTCCGCCCCGTCGTCCCCGAGCGCCACGGCGAGCACGCTCGCGTCAACGACGAGCACGGTCCTCACGCAACGCCGACACGGCGTCGGCCGAGGGAACCGAACCACCGGCGCGCCCGCCGGCGCGAGCCAGCACCTCGTCGACGGTCGGTCGGCTCGCCTCGTCGATCAGGTGTGAACGCAGGTACTCCTGCAGGGACTGGTGCGCTGCCGCCGCCCGCTGCCGGAGCACGGCGTGGGTGGTCTCCGGGACGTCCTTGATCTGCACGCTCGGCATGGCGCCATTCTGGCGCCCGCCGCGCGAGAATGCAATCGCCTGGAGCCTGCCCCCGGTGCCCGGTCCCCGGCCAGACTGGGCGCCATGCCGGCCCGCGTGTTCCCGTGGGTACTGCACCTCGACCTCGACCAGTTCATCGCCGCGGTCGAGGTGCTGCGCCACCCCGAGCTGGCCGGCCGCGAGGTGGTCGTCGGCGGGCGCGGCGACCCCGCCGAGCGGGCGGTCGTCTCCACGGCGAGCTACGCGGCACGTGAGCGCGGCGTCCACTCCGGGATGCCGCTCCGGCTCGCCGCGCGCAAGGCGCCGGACGCCGTGTTCCTCCCCGTCGACGGACCGCACTACACCGCCGTGTCCGGCGAGGTGTTCGAGGCGATCCGCGGGCTCGGGCTCGTCGTCGAGGTGCTCGGCTGGGACGAGGGGTTCGTCGGGGGCGACACCTCCGACCCCGAAAGCCTGGCCCGCTCCATCCAGGCCGCCGTACTCGACCGCACCCGCCTGCACCTCTCGGTCGGAATCGGCGACAACCGGATCCGCGCGAAGATCGCGACGAACTTCGGCAAGCCGCAGGGTGTCTACCGACTCACGCGCGAGAACTGGGAGGCGGTCATGGGCCACCGTCCGGCGATCGACCTGTGGGGCGTCGGGTCGCGGGTGGCGGCCCGGCTGGAACGGCACGGCATCCGCACCGTCGCCGAGCTCGCGTCATCCGACCCGGCCGTGCTCGTCGCCGAGTTCGGGCCGCGGATGGGTGAGTGGTACCGCGAGCTGGGGCGCGGCGAGGGGTCGAGCGCCGTCGACGACAGCCCGTGGGTCGCGCGCGGCCACAGCCGGGAGACGACCTACCAGCGCAACCTCACCACGCCCGAGGAGGTGGCCGGGGCGGTGCGCGTGCTCACCGACCAGCTGCTCGGCGACATCGACACGGAGGGCCGCGCGGTGTGGCGGATCGGGCTGAAGATCCGGTACGCGCCGTTCTTCACGGTCAACCGCAGCCGCAAGCTGCCGGCGGCGACATCCGACCACGCGGCGGTGCACGCAGCGGTGCAGCGTCTCCTCTCCGACCACCTCGAGGAAGGCCGCGAGGTGCGCCTGCTCGGGGTGCGCGCCGAGCTGGTGATGCCCGACGACGAGGATGACGTGGACCGCACCCCGGTGCGTGGCCGCGTCTGACGAAGGCCGACACCGTTGCCGTCGGACGTGGTCACGCGTGCCGACAGGTGGGGTCACGCGTGCAGCGATGCCTCGTCCAGCTCGACTCCGATCACCCGAGCGACCCGGTCCATGTCGACGTCCCACGAGAGCAGAGCAGCTCCCCGGCGGTAGGCAACCGCAGCGATCATGCAGTCGACCATCCCGCGCGGCGTCACACCTACCTGTCGGCAACGGCGGTAGATCCTCGCGGCGGCGTCACAGTCGCTGACCGCGTCGAAGGGCAGGAAACCGACGCTGAGCAGGAGGCGTCGCAGGTCCGCCTCCCGCGCATCGCTCCGCGCGCCGGCCAGCACCTCCATCAACACGGGTTCGGTGACCGTAAGAGACCCGCCGCTCGTGATGAGCTCGGCGACACGCCGGTCCGCCGCGCTGCCGGTGGCTCGGTCGTACTCGACCCACGCGGACGTATCAGCCAGGATCACGCCGCGCCACGCGGAGCGGTGTCGCCCGGAATGTCGTCGATGGCGTGGGCGCCCCGCATCGCCAGCGCCTGCTCACGCGTCATCGGCTGGCCGGCGAGGTGACGCAGTGCTAACTCGACGGCTTCGGTCTTGGTGTGGACGCCATAGCGATCCATGACCACTCGAAGGTGGTCGTCCTCGATCTCGATGTTGGTACGCACCTTTGTCATACACGTATCATACACGTAAGGTGCAATCATCGTCCGTTCTGCGAGGTCACTCCGGCCGACCCGTTCGGTTCTGCTCGATACGTCCTGCCCCCGGCGGTCGCGGCGATAGGTTTCGGCCGTGACAAGGTTCGGCGAGGTCGACGTCCCGAGAGAACTGATCGACGCCGCTCGGGACGGGCGACTCGTCCTGTTCGTCGGCGCCGGAGCGTCGATGGACGCTCGGGCGGGCCTGCCCAGTTTCTGGCACCTCGTCAAGGATGTCGGCGGCCACGTCTCCTGTCCGCCGAAGAGCAGTGACCGCAGGCAACCCGACAGGTTCCTCGGCACACTCGCCGATCGAGGCATCGAGGTTCACCACCTGGTCGCGGAGAAGATCGACCGGCCTGGCTCGCAACCAAATCGGCTTCACCAGGCGATCGTCCAACTCGCGCGTAACCACCCTCCAGTGCGGATCGTGACGACCAACTACGACCGGCACCTGACCACTGCCGCAGTCGCGGCCGACCTGGACATCGAGGTATTCCGCGGGCCTGCCCTGCCGGCCGGTGACGACTTCGAGGGCGTCGTCCACCTCCACGGATCGCTGGACCAGGACTCCCGTCGGCTCATCGTCACCGACGAGGACTTCGGACGCGCTTACCTCCGGGACGCGTGGGCGGCCCGGTTCCTGGAGCGAATGTTCTCGACATTTACGGTCTTGTTCATCGGCTACAGCCACGGCGACATCGTGATGCAGTACCTCGGCCGTTCGCTCGGCCCGGACAGCGCACGGTTCGTGCTCACCGACGACAAAGAGCGTCCTGAATGGAGATCGTACGGTCTCACGCCGATCGTATCCGACGCCGGAGAGTTCGCATGCCGCGTTGCCAGAGACCCTGGTGCGCTGGGCCGAGTTCGCATCGCTCGGACGAGCCGAGCACCGTCGCCGGATCATGGAGCTGGTCGGCACGAGCCACGAAGGAGACCAGCCGGCCGAGCCCGTTCTGACCCCGGAGGACAGTTCCTACCTGGAGGAGTGCCTCGGTCATCCGGAGCGAGTCAAGTACGTCACCGAGAGCGCACGTGGTGCCGGCTGGCTCTCGTGGGTCGCAGCCCGCCCGGAACTCGGTCACCTCTTCGCGAATGCGACACCAATCGACAGCGATGCCCTCCAGGTCGCCGACAGCATCTGCTGGTGGGTCGCAGATCACTTCCTAGCGGTCAAGAGTGAGTCGCCTGCAGCGCTGCGGGTCATGCGTGACCGACCGTGGTCGCTGGCGACGACAGCGATCATCACGCACCGCTTGCTCGCCCAGGATGGCGTCCCGCCTGCCTGGCAGACGCCATGGTTGCTTCTCGCCCTCCAGCAGACGCCTCCGGGCCGCAACGAATTGCTCGACACACTGCTCGGCAAGGAGAACTGGCGCGAGCGGCCTGACCTCGCGCTACACCTCTTCGAGCATCGAATCCGCCCAATCCTCGTACCGGGG
>JBOFLR010000502.1:0-2880 GCA_051657965.1 Dermatophilaceae bacterium | reverse complement strand
TCCGATGACGCAACGTGGTCGTCACCTCGTTGGGGCTGAGCTCGGGGACCTCGGCCGGGTTGAGCGCGGGGAGCGCCAGCAGGCCGAGCGCCTCGAGGTAGAGCGAACGGGCGCGGGGGAGCGACTCGTTGGTGTCCTGGACGAACTCGGCGTCGGCGAAGTCGAGCAGGCAGCGCACGATCGAGTGCACGACGAACCGGGTGTGCACGTCCCAGCGGGCGCTCGCGGCATCCTGGTAGGACGCGTCGACGATCTCGTGCGGGTTCAGCTCCTTGGCCAGCCAGAACACGTTGCGCTCGTAGAGCAGCGGCTCGTTGGGCGGTGTCGGGTCGGCCTCGAGCACCAGCCCGTACCAGTTGGCTCGACCGATTCCGGCAGGGAGGTCGTACTGGTACACCATCCGGAACCAGTCCAGCGCGGCGAGGTACTGCCCGGCTCGGTGCAGCGCCAGGGCTATCGCGAGCGGCGCGTCGTAGTAGCGCTCCCGGACGTGTCGCGAGATCGCCCGTAGACGCTCGAGCCGGGCCGTCGCGGTCGCGGTCGACGGCAGCGTCCCGATCGCCGACCAGCACTGGAAGCGCCATCCGGTCAGCTCTTGCCAGGTGCGGCGCACCCGCAGCTCGGCCTGCTGGCTGTCCTTCGGCCACCGGTCCACGATGTCCGCCACCGCGTCGGCGGTGAGCGGGCGGGTCCGGCGTAGGTCGTCGACCAGGTCCTCGAACTCCTCCGACCAGCCGGTGTTCGGGTCGTCGTCCTCGGGGTTCGGCCGCAGCACCGGGGAGAGCTGGTTCTCGGGGAAGAGGAAGACCTGCATCGCCGAGTACCAGTTCGCGTAGGAGCCGATCCAGCGCAGCTCCTCGTCGAAGGTCGCCTCGTCCTCGTTCCCAGCCCGCGACCAGCCCTCGGCCGTGCCCAGCCGGACGCCGAGGATCAACGACTGCAGCGTCTGGATCGCCTGCTCTCTCCGGGTGATTCGCGTCGAGCCGTCGGCCATGACATCGACGAGCAACAGGTCGCTGAGCGTCGACGCGGTGTGGGACGTGATCGTCGACAGGGCGAGGAGCATCCCGTCCCTGAGCTGGGGAAGGGCGTCCTGCTCCACGCCGGCGATCGCCGCGGCGTACGCCGCGCGGGCCGCGCCGAGCTGCTCGATCCGGCCGCGCAGCGAGTTCAGCCAGCGGCGTCTGGTGGTGGCCTCGGCGCGCCACGGCGAGACGGCCGGGCCCGGCCGGGGTTCACCGGTGATCCGGAAGAACGCCGGCCCGACGTGGACGCCGACACCTCGTTCGACCTGGCGCCACTGCGTGCGGAGCCGGCGCTTCTGGACGCCGACGACGATGGCGTACACGTCATCCCACCCGACCTCGGTGATCGCCCCGGCCCCGGCGAGCACGCGCAGGCGGAGCAGCCGGTCGAAGGCGGCGAAGGTGAGCTGCACGGCATCCAGCTCGGCGGCGATCGACTCCCCCGCCTGGTGGCTCGCCTCCAGGTCGAGCAGGCTGCGCGGCGGTGCCACGTACCGGGTGAGGATGTCGTCGAACCGGCTTCCCGGGTCGGCCGCCGCCTCCCGTGCGCCACGTGATCGGTCGACGGGAACCGCCTGGTCCGCCGGTGGCGGGGGCTGCGGGACCGGCGGGTCCTGGGGGACCGGGACCGGCCCGGAGGGTCCTCCCGGGTCTCGACGCAGCTCGGCGAGCAGCCCGTCGAGCCAGACCTGGCGGGCCTGCAGGAGCGGCTCGGCGGCGTTGGTGCCGGGCCGCAGGTCGTCGACGGTGATGACGTCCGGGTCGACGAGCGGTTCGGTGAGGAGGTCGTCCTGCAGCCGGAACTGCGAGGTCAGCCGGTTCAGCTGCCGTTCGAGCAGGTAGGGCTCGCGGTCGAGCGGTGTGAGTGGATCCCGCTGGAACGACGGCAGGCCGAAGACTCGCTCCAGCGCCTCCTCGGTGATCTCGGCGCCGGTCAGCCGCAGCGGGTCCAGCGTGGTGCCGACCGTGCCGTCGGTGGACTTGCGAGGGGCGAGCTCGATGCCCAGCCGGTCGGCGAGACTGACCAGCCGGTCCGGGTCGCCGCCGTCGAGCGCGGCGACCAGCTCCTCGACCGAGGTGCCGATCCGGCGCAGGACGCCCTCGTAGGCCGTCCGGAGGTACGTCTGTACGGCATCCGACCACTTCTGCGTGGCCTCCTGCACGGGAGGCCGCTGCGGAATCGGTAAGGGGCCGGGACTGGGGGGCTGCTCGACCGCCGGAACCGCAGGGGCGCCGGGCATCAACGAATCGGCACCGTCGCTGGGAAGCGACGCCACGACAGCCCAGAAGTAGGCCCGGACCGCCTCGAGGCAGACCCGGAGCTGGGCGACCTGCGGTGTGGGCGCCGCCCGGTTCGCGCCGAGCAGTCGGGCGAACGGTTGCGCGAAGACCCGCTCCAGCAGCTTCTCGTCGACCGGCGCCGAACCGTGCCGAAAGCGTTTGACGACGAAGTCGACCAGCGCGGTGAGGTATTCGTGGACCGTCGGGTCCTTCGGCCGGTACTCCTCGGTGACGGCGACCTCGAGCTTCTTGACGTCGGAGGTGTTGCCGGCATGGTCGGTGGCGCGCACCTCGATCAGGTGCACTCCCAGTGGCAGGGAGACCTCCTCCACCCTCCACCCGGTGCCGGAGCGGTCGTCGACGCTGACGAACGGTCCTCCGTCGAGCCGCCACTCGACCGACTTCACGCCGCTCTGGGCGTCCTCCGCCGTCCCACGCAGGGTCCGGAGCGTGGCGGAGTTGGCGGGGCCCTGGCCCGGGATGCTGATCGTGCTGTCACCAGTGATCCGCACCGTTGGCGGCATGGTGTCCGTCGTGCCCACCGCGACCCAGCCCTCGCCCGGGTTGCCGTTGC
>JBOFLR010000501.1:0-6286 GCA_051657965.1 Dermatophilaceae bacterium | reverse complement strand
GTGATCGGCTGCTCCATCTTCATCGCCTCGAGCACCACGACGAGGTCACCGGCGGCGACGGTCGCCCCGTCGGCGACGGCGACCCGGACGATCGTCCCCTGCATCGGCGCGGTGAGCGAGTCGCCGGACGTCGCCGCCGGGCCCCGCCCGCCGGAGGAGCGACGGGGCGCCTTCCGTCGTGCTGCCACCGCGTGACCCGCTCCGAACGAGATCCCGCCGGGCAGTGACACCTCGAGCCGCTTGCCGTCGACCTCGACCACCAGCTGCTCTCGCGGAGGGTCGTCGGGCCGGTCACCGACCGGGTCGGAGTACGGCGGGATCTCGTTCTCGAACTCGGTCTCGATCCACCGGGTGTGCACGCTGAAGGGTCGGCTCGGGTCGTCCGGGGCGAACGCCGGGTCGGCGACGACCTTGCGATGGAAGGGGATGACGGTCGGCATCCCGTCGATCTCGAGCTCGGCAAGGGCCCGGCGAGCGCGTTCGAGGGCCTGCTGCCGGGTGCGGCCGGTGACGACCAGCTTGGCGATCATCGAGTCGAACGCGGCAGCGACGGTATCCCCCTCGACGATGCCGGCGTCCCACCGCACCCCGGGGCCGGACGGCACGACCATGCGGGTCACCGTGCCCGGGGCGGGGAGGAAGCCGCGCCCGGCGTCCTCGCCGTTGATGCGGAACTCGATGGAGTGCGCGTGCGGCGGCGGGTCGTCGTAACCGAGTGGCTCCCCGGCGGCGATGCGCAGCTGTTCGCGCACGAGGTCCAGACCGGTGACCTCCTCCGAGACGGGGTGCTCGACCTGCAGCCGGGTGTTGACCTCGAGGAACGAGATGTCGCCGGCCGGCCCGACGAGGAACTCGCACGTACCCGCACCCACGTAGCCGGCCGCCCGGAGGATCTCCTTCGAGGCCCGCACGATCTCGGCGTGCTGGCCTGGAGTGAGGAACGGCGCGGGCGCCTCCTCGACCAGCTTCTGGTTGCGCCGCTGCAGGGAGCAGTCGCGCGTGGAGACGACCACGACCCCGCCGTGCTCGTCGGCGAGACACTGGGTCTCGACGTGCCGGGGGTGGTCGAGGAAGCGCTCCACGAAGCACTCGCCGCGCCCGAACGCGGCCACTCCCTCGCGCACCGCGGAGTCGAACAGCTCGGGGATCTCCTCGACGGTACGGGCGACCTTCAGGCCCCGGCCGCCGCCGCCGTACGCCGCCTTGATCGCCACGGGGAGCCCGTGCTCCCGGGCGAACGCCACGACGTCGTCGGGCCCGTCGACGGGGTCCGAGGTGCCTGGCACGAGCGGCGCCCGTGCGGCGAGCGCGATGTGCCGTGCCTTGACCTTGTCGCCGAGTGAGTCGATGGCCGCAGGGCCGGGGCCGATCCAGACCAGCCCGGCGTCGACGACCTTCTGGGCGAACTCGCCGTTCTCCGCGAGGAAGCCGTAGCCGGGGTGTACGGCATCCGCTCCCGCCCGCTGTGCGACCTCGACGAGGCGGTCCTGGAGCAGGTAGGAGTCGGCCGGGGTGGACCCGCCCAGCGCGTAGGCCTCGTCGGCGACCCGTACGTGCAGGGCGTCGCGGTCGGGGTCGGCGTACACGGCGACCGAGGCGATTCCGGAGTCGCGGCAGGCCCGCGCGATGCGGACGGCGATCTCGCCGCGGTTGGCGATGAGGACCTTGCGGATCGGGCGGATCGGCATGTGCCGGACTCTATCGGTAGGTGCGGGAGCATCATCCGCGCTGGACGCTCTCCCCGTCCTGGCCGTCACCACGATGGTCGGGGGACGGAGCGGGCCGGTTCTCCGGCCGCGTCATCCGCGCGCTCAGACGCCCAGCGACTCCGCGAGACGTGCGAGGAGACGGGCCAGCTCGGCGCGGTCGCGAGCAGGGAGGGCCGCGAGCAGCTGGTGCTCGTTGGCGACGTGCTCGGTGACCGCCGCATCGGCCACCTGACGACCGCGGGCGGTGAGGCGCACCATCCGGGAGCGGCCGTCGCGGTCGCTCGACCGGCGCTCGACCAGGCCGCGCGCCTCCAGCCGGTCGACGCGCTTGCTGGCGGCGCCCGACGTGACCATGGTGCGCGCGGCGAGGTCGCCGGGGGTCAGCTCGTAGGGTTCGCCCTGCCGGCGCAGCGTGGCGAGCACGTCGAACTCGCCCTCCCCGAGCCCGTGCCGCTCGAAGACCTCGACGAGCAGCGGGGTCAGCGCCGCGCCGACCCGGTGGATGCGCCCGATGACGAGCATCGGCGAGGTGTCCAGGTCGGGCCGCTCGGCCCGCCACTGCGCGTGCACGGTGGCTACGTGGTCCATGGCGCCGGACCTTACCTTCCATGGAAGATAAGATGGCTTCCATGGAAGGCAACCGCTCCGGACCGACTCCGTCCACAGTGCTGCTCACCGCCGTCGCACCTGCCGCCTGGGGGTCGACGTACGCGGTGACGCAGCTGTGGCTGCCGCCCGACCGGCCGATGTTCGCTGCCGCGATGCGGGTGCTGCCGGCGGGACTGCTGCTCCTCCTCTGGGCGAGGCGGCTCCCGAGCGGCGCCTGGTGGTGGCGATCGGTCGTGCTCGGCGTGCTCAACCACGGCGCGTTCTTCGCCCTCCTCTACGTCGCGGCCTACCGGCTGCCGAGCGGGCTGGCCTCGACGCTCACCGCTCTCTCGCCGCTCGTCGTGATGGCGATGGCCTTCGTCGCGCTCGGCGAGCGTCAGCCGCCAGTGGCGATCGCCGCGGCCGTGACCGGGGTCGCCGGGGTGGCGCTGCTCGTCGGTCAGGACCAGGCGGGGGGCACCGTCGACGCCGTCGGGGTGGCGGCCTCGCTGGGCGCGGTCGCCGCGGCATCCGTCGGCTTCGTGCTCGTGCGCCGCTGGACCATGCCCGGCGACGTCGTCGCCACGACGTCGTGGCAGCTCGTCGCCGGCGGACTCCTGCTCGTGCCGGTCGCCGCGCTCGCCGAGGGCGCGCCACCTGCACTCGACGTCCCGGCGGTGCTCGCGCTGCTCTGGCTGGGCCTCGCCGGGTCGGTGGTCGGCTACCTGCTGTGGTTCCGC
Organism: Dermatophilaceae bacterium; assembly: GCA_051657965.1. Classification (GTDB taxonomy): domain Bacteria; phylum Actinomycetota; class Actinomycetes; order Actinomycetales; family Dermatophilaceae; genus JBOFLG01. Next base: position 3,249 of record JBOFLR010000501.1, on the reverse strand, counting down.
GGGCTGACCCGGATGGACGCCGGGTCGGTCGCGATCGTCGGCCTGGTCAACCCGGTGGTCGGCACCGCACTCGGAGTGGCCCTGCTGGACGAGCCGTTCGGGCCCGGCCACCTCGCGGCTGTCGTCGTCGTCCTCGGAAGTGTGCTCGCGGCGCAGGCGCCGGTGCGCCGGATGGTCGCCGAGCGCCTGCGCCGCAGCCCGGCCGGTGCCCGTACGCGGAGCAGCGAGGATGCCGGCGCACCCCGGTGTACTGGTGAGGATGTCGGCGCACCCCGGCGGACCGGCGAGGATGCCGGCGTACCCCGATGTACTGGTGAGGATGTCGGCGTACCCCCGTGTACTGGTGAGGATGCCGGCGCACCCCGGCGGACCGGCGAGGATGCCGCGCGGCCTACGGTGGGCACATGCCATCCGTCACCACCGCCCTGACCACCCCCACCGGCACCGTCGACATCCCCACCGTCGGGTTCGGCGTCTGGCAGGTGCCCGACGACGAGGTCGGAGCAGCCCTCGCGACGGCGTTCGACGCGGGCTACCGGCACGTCGACACCGCGGCCGCCTACCAGAACGAGGAGGGTGTCGGCCGGGCTCTCGCCGCCACCGAGGTGCCGCGGGAGGACCTGTTCGTCACGACGAAGCTGTGGACCTCCGAACAGGGCCGCGACCGCACGCTGCACGCGTTCGACGCCTCGATGCAGCGACTCGGGCTCGACGTGCTCGACCTGTACCTCATCCACTGGCCGGCCCCCGCCCTCGACCAGTACGTCGACGCCTGGCGGACGATGCAGGAGCTGCGCGACGCCGGGCGCGTACGCGCCATCGGCGTGTGCAACTTCCAGGTGCCGCACCTCACCCGGCTGCGCGAGGAGACCGGTGAGCTGCCTGCCATCAACCAGGTCGAGCTGCATCCGTACCTCCAGCAGACCGAGCTGCGCGCCTGGCACGCCGAGCACGGCGTCGTCACCGAGTCGTGGAGCCCGCTCGCGTCCGGGAAGAAGGTGCTCGAGGACCCCGTCGTCGGCGGCATCGCCCAGGCGCACGGCGTCACGCCGGCCCAGGTCGTCATCGCCTGGCACCTGGCGCTCGGCTGCGTCGTCATCCCGAAGTCGGTCACGCCGTCGCGGATCCGCGAGAACCTCGCCGCCGCCGACCTCACGCTCTCGGATGACGACCTCGCCGCACTCTCGGGGTTGGACCGCGGGTTCCGTACCGGCCCGGACCCCGACGAGTTCAACCTGGCCTGACGGCGTCCGTCGTTCGAGCGTCGGTGGGCGTCATCCGCCACGTCGGCACAATGTCTTAGATGACGCCCGCCGCCGACGATTCTTCCCGTCACGGCTTCGAGGACCGCTCCGAGCGGCCCCTCGAAGCGGGCATCGCCACCGACTTCGACCGGGCGATGTCGTACGGCGACTACCTCGACCTCGATACGCTGCTCTCGGCCCAGCACCCGCGCAGCTCGCCGCCGCAGCACGACGAGCTGCTGTTCATCGTGCAGCACCAGGTGGCCGAGCTGTGGCTCAAGCTGCTGCTGCACGAGCTGCACTCGGCGAGAGCGCTGTTGGCGTCCGATGAGCTGGCGCCGGCGCTGAAGCGGTTGGCCCGGGTGAAGCACGTGCAGCGCCAGCTCGTCGACATGTGGGACGTGCTCGCCACCCTGACGCCGAGCGAGTACGCGCAGATCCGGCCCTTCCTGGCGACGTCGTCGGGCTTCCAGAGCGCGCAGTACCGGGCGGTGGAGTTCCTGCTCGGCAACAAGAGCGCCGACATGGTGCGGGTGTTCGAGCACGACCAGGCGGCCAGCTCGGCGCTGTCGGCGGTGCTGCACGAGCCGACGCTCTACGACGAGTTCCTCCGCTACCTCGCCCGGCGCGGCTACCCGGTGCCCGGCGCCGTGCTCGCCCGCGACGTCGCCGAGCCGTACCGGATGACGCCCGCGCTCGTCGACGTGTTCGCCGCGGTGTACGACGCGCCCGCCGAGCACTGGGGTGTGTACGAGACCTGCGAGGAGCTGGTCGACATCGAGGACCTGTTCCAGCAGTGGCGGTTCCGCCACCTGCAGGTGGTGTCGCGCACGATCGGGCACAAGCTCGGCACCGGCGGGTCGAGCGGCGTCGACTTCCTCCGCCGTGCTCTCGACCTCACCTTCTTCCCAGAGCTCTACGAGGTGCGCACCCGCGTCGGATGACGCCCGCCCCCGTAGATCCGAGCGCGAGCGGTACGACGCGGCCTACCGCGCAGTACCCGGGACGATCACCCCGAGGGTGGCGACGTAGGTCGCGTCAAACCGCGCGTCCCCCGCCCGTCAGCGGTCCTCGGCATACTCGGGCGCGTGCCCCCGCGCGTCATCCACACCGCCCAGGCGCTCGTCGACGAGGTGATCGAGGTGCCGGGCCTGCCGAGCCGTGGTGGCAACGTCATGGCGACCGGTTCGGCGCCCTACGCCGGGGGAGCGGTCACGACGTTGCTCGCCGCCGCCCGTTCCGGCGCCCGATGCGTCCACGCGGGGGCGGTCGGCAGCGGGCCGAACGGCGACCTGATCCGGGCGGTGCTGCGCGACGACGGCGTCGAGCTGAGCGCACCGCCGGTCCCCGACCTCGACACCGGCATCTGCGTCGTGCTCGTCGAGCCCACGGCCGAGCGCACCTTCGTCACCACCCAGGGAGCTGAACGGCACATCACCGTCGACTCACTCGCCGCGAGCGCGCCGGTGGCGGGCGACCTCGTCTGCGTCAGCGGCTACTCCCTGGTCGGGCGCACCCGGGATCCACTCGTGGAGTGGCTGGCCTCGCTGACCGGCGGAGCTGTCGTCGTGCTGGACCCTGGAGCGACCTTCGCGGAAGCCGACCGTCCGACCCGCGAGGCCGTACTCGCCCGCACCGACGTCTGGACCGGCAACGCCGACGAGAGCGCCGCGCTCACCGGCGTGGTCGGCATCCGCGAGGCCGCCGAGGTCGTCGTCGGTCTGCTCGGGCGGCCGGATGCCGTCGCGGTCGTCCGCGACGGCCCGCGTGGCTGCGTCGTGCGTACGGGCGGCCGGACCGTGGCACTGCCGGGTCACCCGCAGCGCCCGGTCGACACCAACGGCGCGGGCGACACGCACACCGGAGTGCTCGTCGCCGAACGCGCCGCCGGGGCCGACTGGGTCACCGCCGCCGCCCGGGCGAACGCCGCCGGAGCGATCACGGTGACCCGCCGCGGCCCGGACACGGCGCCGACCCGGGCGGAGATCGACGCCTTCCTCGCCGC
>JBOFLR010000500.1:0-8670 GCA_051657965.1 Dermatophilaceae bacterium | reverse complement strand
GCACCCGGGCCGGGTTGACGAAGCTGGTCACCTCCACGCGCCGGGCGCCGGCCGCGACCGCCCGCGCGACGAGCTCGAGCTTGTCGTCGGTCGAGAGCACGGCGTCCTCGTTCTGCAGCCCGTCCCGGGGGGCCATCTCGACGACGGTCACCGCGGGTGCCCCCACCCCGCCGTCCGGCGCGGAGGTCATCGCACGCCCCCGAGGTAGGCGATGGCCTCGGCGTCGCCGACGACCTCGGCGTACTTCGCGGCGAGGTCGGCGAGGGCCGCCTCGTGCGGGCCCGGCGCCCGGTCGCCGACGGCCTCGCGCACGACGAGCGGCACGAAGCCGTGCGCCACGGCATCCACGGCGGTGGCCCGCACGCACCCGGAGGTGCTCACCCCGACCACGACGACGGTGTCGACGCCCCGGTCGCGCAGGGTGTCGGCGAGACCGGTGCCGAAGAACGCCGACGCGTGCCGCTTCACCACGACGACCTCGCCCGGTTCCGGCGCCACCCGCGGGTCGGGCTGCGCGAGCGGGCCGTCTCCGAACAGCACCCGCAGGGCCGGCACCTTACGAACGAACAGCCCACCGTCGGAACCGTCCTCGGCGTACGCGACGCGGGTGTGGATGACGGGGACGCCCGCCGCCCGCGCCGCCCGGATGACGGTCGCGGCGGCTCGCAGGCCGGCGTCGCCGGGGAGGCACAGCGGGCTCGCCGGCGCCCAGTAGGCGCGCATCATGTCGACGGCGAGCACCACCGGACGGGACCCGGGCTCCAGCCGGCCGCCGAACGCCTCCGTCACGCGCCGCGCCCCCGCATCACCGGAGGACCGGACGCCGGGGGGCCGGCAGGCCGGTCTCCTCCTCGCACCGGGCGAGGATCTCCTCGAGGGGCGGGCCCATGTCGAACGTGGGCAGCGGGTGCGGCCGCCCGGCGTCGAGCTCGGCCCGCAGCGCCGCGGTCGCGTCGTCGTCGACGACACCACCGGCGTCGCACACCACGCCGTAGCGCCGGGCACCCTCGGCCGTGACCAGGCCGCGCAGCACCTCGAGACCGACGAGCGACGGGTCGCGCTGCAGGGGGTCGCCCCAGCCGCCACCGCCCCAGGTGACGAAGTGGAGCACGTCGCCCGGCGCCACCGGGACGTCGTGCACCTTGCTCGGCAGCACCTCGCGGGTGCCGTCGACCCGGTCGACCCACTTGCGCCCCCGGGCACCCGGCTCCCCGCCGTTGACGCCCCACGGGTAGGTGAGCCAGCGGTCGTCGTGGATCGCGATGGTGCCGGCCTCGAGGAACCGGTACGCCACGTCGACGCCGTTGCCGCCACGGTGCAGGCCGGCCCCACCGGTGTCGGCGACGGTCTCCCAGCGCTCGATCCGCAGCGGGTAGTAGGACTCGAGGTACTCGCAGGGGATGTTGACGAACGAGGGCCACAGCGAGTGGCCGTCGGGCCCGTCGCCGATCGGCCGGCCGGGGATGCCGCCGAACCCGATCGAGTAGAGCTGGAACCACTCGCCCTTCCGGTCGCCGTCGCCGTACGTGCCGGAGTACATGAAGTGCGGGGATGACGAGAACCCGGCGGCGTTGAGCAGGTCGGGGTTGGTCTGGCCGAGCAGGCCACCGAACAGGTCGAACACGCGGCCGATGCCGTGGTTGCGGGCGTTGAGGGCAGCGGGGTAGCGCGGCTTCCAGAACGAGTCCTCCGGGATCGTCACCTCGACGAGGTCGTAGAAGCCGTCGTTCCAGAGGATCTGCGGGTCGGCCACGGTGATCATGTAGATGCCGAAGAACATCCGCACGAGGTTCTCGTTGATGAAGTAGTTCACCGGGCCGATCGCCTGCGGGCTGCTCCCGGTGAAGTCGAGGTGCACCGTGTCGCCGGTGCGGGTGAGGCTCAGCTTCAGCTCGTACGGGCCGTACCCCACGCCGTCGTCGCAGACGTAGTCGGTGAACGAGAGCGTGCGTCCCTCCTCGAACACCAGGTGCAGCAACGTCTTCATCGCCCGGTGGTTGCGTTCGAGCAGGGCGTCGAGTGCCGACGTGTAGGTGTCGACGCCGAAGCGGGCGCACATCTCCTGCACCCGGCGGCTCGCGGTGCGGCAGGCGGCGACGATGCCGTTGAGGTCGGCGCGGTTCCAGTCGGGCTTGCGCACCTGGTTGAGGATGATGCGCAGCGCGTCGTCGTCGAGGACGCCCTTTTTGTAGAGCTTGAAGGGCGGGATGACGACCCCCTCCTCGAAGATCGTCCTCGCGTCCGTCGGCATCGACGCCGGGGTCTTGCCGCCGACGTCGGACATGTGGCCGAACATCGAGGCCCAGCCCACGACCCGCCCGCCGACGTAGATCGGCATGACGACGAGCCAGTCGTTGGCGTGGCTGATCGCCGCGCCGCACGAGTAGGGGTCGGAGGTGAGGAGGACGTCGCCCTCCTCGATGTCGCCGCCGAAGTTGTCGAGGAAGTCGGGGATGGAGAGCCCGAACTGGCCGACCACCATCTTCCCGGACGGGTCGCCGATGAGCGGGAACTCGTCGTGCTGCTCGCGGATGCCGGGTGACAGCGCGGTGCGGAAGAGCACCTCGTCCATCTCGTAGCGGGCGTTGCGCAGCGCGTTCTCGATGAGGTCGAGCGTGACGACGTCGACGTCGACGCTGCGGAGCGGCTCGGTGGCGGTCTCGACGAGGCGGGCCATGGCTCAGCCCTCCTTCCCGGTGCCCACGGCACCGCTGGTCGGGGTGGCGGGCGCGGCGGGGGTGGCGAGTTCGGCAGGTGTGGCGGCGTCATCCGCGGCGGGTGCGGAGGCGTCATCCGCCTCGACCGGCCGGATGAGGAGGCACCCGCTGGGATGCACGGTCGCCGCGTGCCCGGGGAGCACGAGTGTCGTGGAGTCCATCTCGGTGACGATCGCCGGGCCGCTGACGACGTTGCCCGCGCGCAGCCGGTCGCGGTCGTAGACCGACGCCTCGACCTGCGCGCCGTCGACCCAGATGCGCGTCGTCGTGCGCACCGCGCCGCTGGCGTCCGCACCCCCCGCGTCGAGCTCGGGGGCGGCCACCTCGGGGCGCGGGCCGTGCGCGGTGGCGCGGAGGGTGACGAGCTCGTGCTCGGCGTCGAGGAGGAAGGAGAACAGCCGCTCGTGCTCGGCGTCGAACGCGGCACCCAGCGCCTCGAGCCCGTCGGCAGGCTGCACCGGTACGGGGATCTCGAAGCCCTGCCCGTGGTAGCGGAGGTCGGCGGACCAGCTGAGGGTGATGACGTCCTCCGGGACGCCCTGGGCGGTGAGGGTCCCGCGGGCGGCGGCCGCGAGCTCGTCGAGTAGCTCGCGCAGGGCCTCGTCGCTGAGCTCGGAGAAGCGGCGGACGAGGGTACGCACCGCCTCGTCGCGCAGGTTCGTCGTCGCGTCGCCGTAGGCGCAGAGCACACCGGGCGACGGCGGGATGATGACCGGCCAGGCGCCGGTGAGGCGGCCGAGGGCGTTGGCGTGCAACGGTCCTGCGCCGCCGAAGGCGACGAGGGCGAAGTCGCGGGGGTCGAAGCCCTGCTGTACCGAGACGAGCCGCAGCGCGCCGAACATGTTCTCGTTGACGATGTCGACGATGCCGGCCGCCGCGGCTTCGACCGACTCCAGGCTCGTCGCGTCGGCGATGGTCGTCGCGGCGGCGCGGGCGGCCTCGGTGTCGAGGGTGATCTCACCACCGGCCAGCTGGGTGGGCAGGTAGCCGAGCACGACGTTCGCGTCGGTGACGGTCGGCTCGGTGCCGCCCGCGGCGTAGGCGGCCGGGCCGGGGGACGCGCCGGCCGACTGCGGGCCGACGCGCAGCGCCTGGGTGAGCTGGGGCACGTGGGCGATCGACCCGCCGCCCGCGCCGACGGTGCGCACGTCGACGGAGGTGGCCCGCACCTTGAGGTCGCCGACCGTGGTCTCGCGGCCCACCCGGGGCGTGGAGTCCTGCACGAGGGCGACGTCGGTCGACGTGCCGCCCATGTCGAAGGTGAGGAAGTCGCGGTGGCCGGTCTGGGCAGCGACCCACGCCGCGCCCGTGACACCGCCGGCCGGTCCGGAGAGCAGGAGGTTGACCGGGTTGTCGGCCGCGACGTCGGCCGCCATCAGCCCGCCGTCGCTGCGCAGGATGCAGAGCGAACCGGCGACGCCCGAGTCGCGCAGCTGGTCGGCGAGGTTGGCGACGTAGGTGGCGACCTGGGGCTGTACCGCGGCGTTGGCGACGGTGGTGATGGTCCGCTCGTACTCGCGCAGCTCGGGCAGCACCGACGACGACAGCGACACCGGGATGCCGGGCAGCAGCTCCGCGGCGAGCTCGCCGACCCGGCGCTCGTGGTCGGGGTTCGCGTACGAGTTGATGAGGCTGACCGAGAGCGCCTCGACGCCGCGGCCGGCGAGGTGCTCGAGGGCCCGGCGGGCGTCATCCTCGTCGAGCTCGGTGACGACCGCCCCCGAGGCGTCGACGCGGCCGCGGACCTCGACGGTGTCCTCGAGGGCCGCGAGTGGCTCGGGCTTGGGCCAGATGATCCACCCGGCGAGCCCGCCCGGGACGAAGGACCGGCCGATCTGGAGCACCTGCCGGAACCCCTCGGTCGTGACCAGGCCCACGCGGGCGCCCTTGCCCTCGAGGATGGCGTTCGTCGCGACGGTCGTGCCGTGGAAGACGTCGCCGACCACGGAACGGTCGACTCCCGCTGCGGCACAGGCCTGGTCGATGCCGCGCAGCACGCCGACCGACTGGTCCTCCGGCGTCGAGGCGGTCTTGGCGCGGTACGTGGCGCCGGTGTCCTCGTCGATGAGCAGGATGTCGGTGAAGGTGCCGCCGACGTCGACACCCAGTCGGTACGTCATCGGGTCTCCTCGGGTCGGAGGTGGGCGGTTCAGATGATGCGGTCCCGGCGCAGGGTGGCGAGCGCGTCGTCATCCAGGCCGAGGAGGTCGCGGTAGACGGTGTCGGTGTGCTGGCCGAGCGCGGGCCCGGGGTGGCGCACCGCCCCCGGGGTCCCGGAGAGGCGGGGAAAGACGTTCTGCATGGCCAGCTCGCCCAGCTCGGGATGGGCGAGCCGGACGATCGCGTCGCGCGCGGCGAAGTGCGGGTCGGCGAACATGGTGCGCGGTGTGTAGATGCGCCCGGCGGGGACGCCGCCGTCGTGCAGGCGCTGGAGCAGGTCGTCGGCGGTCAGGGTGGCGGTCCACTCGCCGACGAGGCGGTCGAGCTCGGCCATCGACCGGCCGCGGGCGCCGTGGGTGGCGTAGCGCTCGTCGTCGGCGAGCTCGGGTCGCCCCATCACCTCGGCGAGGCGCCGGAACACCGTGTCCTGGTTGGCGGCGACGAGCACCATCTCACCGTCGGCGGTGGGGTAGACGTTGCTCGGGCTCACGTTGGGTAGCACGGTGCCGGTGCGCTCCCGCTGGTAGCCCGCCACCTGCCACTCGGGCAGCAGCGACTCCATCAGCGCGAGCACCGCCTCGTAGATCGCCGAGTCGACGACCTGGCCGCGACCGGTGCGCTCGCGGTGGTGCAGCGCGACGAGCGTGCCGAGGCAGGCGAAGGTGGCGGCGAGGGAGTCCCCGAGGGAGATGCCGGCGCGGGCGGGCGGGCGGTCGGGGTCGCCGGTGACGTACCGGATGCCGCCCATCGCCTCACCGATCGAGCCGTAGCCCGCTCGCGCCGCGTACGGACCGGTCTGGCCGAAGCCGGTGACGCGGGTGACGACGAGGCGGGGGTTGACCTCCCACAGCGTCTCGGGCGCGAGGCCCCAGCGTTCGAGGGTGCCGGGGCGGAAGTTCTCGACGAGCACGTCGGCGTTCGTGAGGAGGCGGCGCACGAGGTCCTGGCCGGCGTCGGTGCGCAGGTCGGCGGTGACCGACTTCTTGTTGCGGGCGACCACCGGCCACCACAGCGACTGGCCGTGCGGCTTCTCGCGGCCCCACTGGCGCATCGGGTCACCGGTCGCGGGGTCCTCGACCTTGATGACCTCGGCACCGAAGTCGCCCAGCAGTTGACCGCAGAACGGCCCGGCGAGGAGCTGCCCGAGCTCGACCACCCGCAGGTCGTCGAGGGGGAGCGCCGCGGGCACCGGACCACCTCGTCTCGTATACAGCACGGGTGCCTGACGACAGTGCGGCACACCGAGGATGCTGACGGTATGGCGCTGGTCGATGGCGCGTCAAGGGATCGGTCGGAGGATTGCATGCAATCGAGCGACCTCCGATCTGGAGGTGGGTACGGTGTGCGCATCATGGCCGTTCCGCTCCCCGACGCTGCGCACGCCGCCGACGCCACCTACACCGCCATCCGCGCCCAGATCCTCTCCGGGGAGCGGGCGGGCGGTGAGTGGCTGCGCGAGGAGGACCTCGCCACGGCGCTCGGCGTGAGCCGCACGCCCGTGCGGGAGGCGCTGCGCCGCCTCGCCGCGGAGGGGCTCGTGCGGCACGAGCGCCACCGCGGCGTCCAGGTCGTGGAGTGGAGCCCCGACGACCTCGACGAGCTGTTCAGCCTGAGGGCCCTGCTCGAGCCGTGGGGGTGCGGGCTCGCAGCCGCCCGCGGCACCGCCGACCTCGACGCGCTCACCGACCTTGCCGACCGGATGGATGCCGCCGTAGCCCGCCGGGTGCCGGACCTCGACGCCGTCACCGAGCTCAACAACCGGTTCCACCGCACGATCCTCGAGGCCTCCGGCAACAGCCGCCTGGTCGGGCTCGTCGCCGCGGTCGTCGAGGTGCCGCTCGTCGCCCGGACCTTCTCGCTGTACACCCCGGAGGCGTTGCGCCGCAGCCTGGCTCACCACCACGAGATCGTCGATGCGCTGCGTGCCGGCGACCGCGAGTGGGCCGAGTCGGTGATGCGCTCCCACGTGCGAGCCGCCTGGTCCTCACTGGCGGGCCGGGTCCGGCACGACGGATAGCGAGAAGCTCAGGCGACATCGACGTCGCTGCGATCGGTTCGTCATATCGGAGCCGGACCAGGTCGAGGCTCAGGGACGCGTCCGGGCTGTATGCCGGACCGTGCGTTTCGTGCTCGGGATGCCGCAAGGCCCGTCACCGTCACCGTTCGCCCACGTGCTCAGTGGCTGGGCGGAGTTGCCGCGTGGCTGCCTGCTGGTGGTCGCTCACGTTTGAGCATTTCATGGCCTCACAAATGTACAGTTCACCGGCTCACATCGGTACCCTGACGGGGTGGTCGACACGTCCGGGTTGATCGAGAGGCGGGTCAGTGGCGTGCTGTCGCGGTTGGCGACGGAGGAGCCGGTGATCGCATTGCATGGGCCTCGGTCGGTGGGCAAGTCCACGGTGCTGCAGATCCTGGCTCGGGAGCATGGCGTCCCCGTGATCGATCTGGACGACATCCAGACCCGTGAGGCGGTCGCGGGCAACCTGGCCCTGGTGGCCGGTGGCCCGGCGCCGTTATGTGTGGACGAGTACCAGCGGGTTCCGGACGTGCTGGATGCGATCAAGAGCCGACTGAACCGCGAGGGCAGCCTCGCTGGGACCGCCGTGATCACCGGGTCTACACGTCAGGATGCGCTGCCGACGACCGCGCAGGCGCTGACCGGGCGACTTCACACTGTCACGATCTGGCCGCTGTCCCAAGGAGAGCTCGCGGGCGTCCGGGAGGACCTGATCGAGGGACTTCGCGCCGATCCGGATGCCGTCGTGGCGTCCCACCCAGTCTCGGACACCACTCGAGAGGACTATGCCGCCCGGGTCTGCGCCGGCGGGTTGCCGTTGGCGGTAAAGCGGTCTGATGTCGCCAGGGCGCGCTGGTTCGACGACTTCGTCCGCCAGTCCATCGAGCGCGACGCCCTCGAGCTGAGCCGAGTTCGCCGGCGGCAGTCTCTCGCGGACCTGCTGACCCGACTCGCATCACAGACCGGGCAGCTGCTCAACACTGCCAAGGCGGCTGAGGTGATCGGGGTGGACCGCCGCACCGCCGAGACACACCTGCGACTCCTGGAAGACCTGTTCCTGGCAGTCCGTCTCCCTGGGTGGGGGAAGACGCTGCGGTCCCGCGTGAGCGTGCGACCCAAGGTGCACCTGGTCGACTCCGGTCTGGCCGCCCGACTGCTGCGGATCACTCCGGCGAAGCTCGCCACCGCCGAGCCTGCCGCGCTCAGCGACTTCGGCAATCTGCTGGAGACCTTCGTCGTCGGCGAGCTCCGCAAGCAGGTCTCCTGGCTCGACGAGCAGGTCACCCTCGGGCACTGGAGGACCAGCGACGACACCGAGGTCGATGTCCTCGCCGAGTTCGACGACGGGCAAGTCGTCGCCTTCGAGGTCAAGGCCAATCAACGCGCCACCGGCGCCGACATCACCGGACTGCGCCAGCTGCGCGACACCCTCGGTCCGCGGTTCCACGCCGGCGTCGTCCTGACCACTGGGCAACGCACCTACACCTACGAAGACCGCATCCATGTCATGCCGATCGACCGGCTCTGGCGACCCACCCATCTCGACTCCGTCGCTAGATGAGCAGCCTGTTGGCTTTAGCGCTCCCAGGCCCTCCAGCTCGACCCCCGTCGGCGTCGTCCAGGAGGCGTGACACGCACACCTGCGGATGCGGTCCGGACCGAGCCGAGCGTCGTCCTTGCGTATGAGATGCACCGCCCGAGAGTCGCCAACGTCCGCTCACGGCGAACGGGTTTCGACCCGAACGAACAGCCCGGTCGGTTGTACGACACCCG
>JBOFLR010000499.1:0-4349 GCA_051657965.1 Dermatophilaceae bacterium | reverse complement strand
ACCTCGTGAACGCACTGGCCGCCCGCCGTCGCCACCCGGCGGCGATCGCCGTCCTCATCATGGTCGGGCTGCTCCTCACCGGTGCGGTCTACGCGGCGGTTGCGCCGGAACCGGCCGAGGCCACCACCGCCGCCCTCCCTGCCCAGAACGTCGAGGAGGGCAAGGCGCTCTTCCGCGCGAACTGCTCCTCGTGCCACGGGCTCAACGCGGAGGGGCGGCAGAGCGGGCAGGACGACCAGATCGCCGGGCCCTCATTGGCCGGTGTAGGTGCCGCCGCGGTCGACTTCCAGGTCGGCACCGGACGGATGCCGATGGCGGCGCCTGCGGTTCAGGCACCGGACAAGCCCGTCATCTTCAGCGATGAGGAGGTCGCCGCGCTTGGTGCCTATGTGGCCTCGCTCGCGCCCGGGCCTGCCGTGCCGAGCGACGAGGCGACCGATCCGTCCGGCGGCGACCCGGCGAAGGGCGGCGAGCTGTTCCGGGTCAACTGCGCCATGTGCCACAACTTCGCCGGCGCCGGCGGCGCGCTCACCCGCGGCAAGTACGCGCCGGCGATCTCCCGCGACATCGAGGACAAGCACATCTACACGGCCATGACCACCGGACCCCAGAGCATGCCGGTGTTCAACGACGCCACGATCACCCCGGAGAGCAAGCGCGACATCATCGCCTTCCTCGACTCGGTGTCCGAGCAGGAGAGCCCAGGTGGGATGACGCTCGGTTCCCTGGGCCCGGTGACCGAGGGGTTGTTCGCCTGGGTCTTCGGACTGGGCATCCTCGTCGCCTGCGCCGTCTGGCTCGGCTCGAAAGCCGCGTAGCTGCCCATCCGTCCCTCCACCCGTGCGACCAGAGAACGGCATCCGATGAGTGACCACGACACCACGAGCACCGGCAGCACCGCCGGCAAGGGCACCCTCGTGCGCCTGGACGAGGGGCACGTCACCGGGACCGGGGGCCTGCCGGAGCGCTTCGAGAACCCCGGCCTCCCCCCGCACGTGCCGCGGATGGCCGACCAGGACGAAAAGGCCGCCACCCGGGCCGAACGTCAGGTGGTCACGCTGTTCGGTCTCTCCATGCTCGGCACGGTGCTGTTCATGGTGCTCTACTTCCTCATCGACGTCGAGCAGACGGTGTTCATCCCCGGAGTCGGCGTCACCAGCGCATCGAACGTCGCTCTCGGCACCACCTTGGCACTGTCACTGCTCGGGATCGGCTTCGGCGCCGTGCACTGGGCGAAGACATTGATGTCCGACGAGGAGTTCGTCGAAGAGCGGCATCCGATGCGCTCCTCAGACGAGGCCCGGTCCGGCGTCGTCGAGACACTGCGCGACGGGGCTCGTACCTCCCAGCTCTCCCGGCGCCCGTTGATCAAGTACACGATGGGCGGCGCCCTCGGCCTGTTCGCGGCGCCGTTGCTCCTGCAGGTCGGCGGGTCCCTCGGCAAGATGCCGAAGCAGAGCCTGTCGTTGACCTTCTGGAACGGCGGCCCGAGCGGACCCGGCGAGGTCCCGGAGTTCCGGCCGCTCCGACTCGTTCGTGACCCGGAGAACACCCCGATCAAGGCCGACGACATCACGATCGGCTCGGTGGTCCACGTGCTTCCCGAAGGGCTGCTGGCCGACCCGGAGACCGGCGAGGGCGGCACCGACCACCCCCTCGAGGAGAAGGCCAAGGCCGCTGTCCTGGTGATGCGCCTGGACCCCACCGAAATCCGCTCGCAGAAGGAGCTCGACTGGGGCTACGAGGGGATCGTGGCCTACTCGAAGATCTGCACTCACGTCGGCTGCCCGGTCGGCCTCTACGAGCAGCAGACTCATCACCTGCTCTGCCCTTGCCACCAATCCACCTTCGATGTCGCAGAGGACTGCAAGGTCATCTTCGGACCGGCCAAACGAGCGCTGCCGCAGTTGAAGATCACCGTCGACGACGAGGGGTATCTCGTCTCCACCCAGCCGTTCGCCGAAGCGGTCGGCCCGAGCTTCTGGGAGCGTGACTGAGATGAGCGCGACACCCGAGACCACGATGCGCGCGGCAGACACCCTTCGCGACGGCGACCAACCACCTGCGGCCCCGTCGTCGGCCACCGCGAAGAAGGTCGGTGGTGTCGCCGGCTGGCTGGACGACCGCACCGGTACGGCCAAGCCGCTCGGCTACCTGATGAAGAAGGTCTTCCCCGACCACTGGTCGTTCATGCTCGGCGAGATCGCCATGTACTCGATGATCGTGTGCCTGCTCACCGGGGTCTTTCTCACCTTCTGGTACGTGCCGAGTGCGGGGCTGATTCCCTACGACGGCTCGTACGTACCACTTCGCGGTCAGCTGGTGTCCGAGGCCTACGCGTCGACGCTCGACATCTCGTTCGACATCAAGGGCGGGCTGATCATCCGCCAGATCCACCACTGGGCGGCGCTCATGTTCGTCGTCGCCCTGGTCGTGCACATGTTCCGCGTGTTCTTCACCGGGGCGTTCCGGAAGCCTCGAGAGGTCAACTGGGTCATCGGCTCGGTGCTCGCCCTGCTCGCGGTGGTCGAGGGCTTCGCCGGCTACTCCCTTCCCGACGACCTCCTGTCGGGCACCGGTATCCGGGCGATGCAGGGTTTCGTGCAGAGCGCGCCGGTCATCGGCTCCTACCTGGTGTACGCGATCTTCGGCGGCCCGTTCCCGGGCGAGTCGATCATCCCCAGGCTGTATTCGGTCCACATCCTGCTGATCCCGGCGCTCCTCGTCGGGTTGTTCATCGCGCACATCGGCCTGGTGTTCGTCCAGAAGCACACCCAGTTCCCCGGGCCCGGTCGGACCAACGAGAACGTCGTCGGGTACCCGGTCATGCCGGTCTACGCAGCCAAGGCCGGTGGCTTCTTCTTCATCGTCTTCGGCATCCTCGCCCTCATCTCGGCGGTGGTGCAGATCAACCCCATCTGGGGATACGGGCCATACGATCCGTCGGCCGTCACGGCCGGCTCACAGCCGGACTGGTACATGGGCTTCGCCGACGGGGCGCTGCGCCTCTTGCCGGGCTGGTTGGAGTTCTCGGTGTTCGGCTACACCGTGTCGGCCAACATCTTCCCCGGGGCATTGATCCTGCTACCGCTGGTCTATGTCGTGCTCGCGATCTATCCGTTCGTCGAGAGCTTCGTCACCAAGGACACCCGCGAGCACCACCTGTTGCAGCGGCCTCGAAACGCTCCGGTGCGAACCGGGATCGGGATGGCTGCCATCACCGCCTACTCGGTGCTCCTGTTCGCCTCCGGCAACGACATCATGGCGATCAAGCTCGACATGTCGATCAACGACCTCACCTGGTTCTTCCGCATCGGGTTCTTCGTCCTCCCCCTGATGGCGTTCTGGGTGACCAAGCGGATCTGCCTGTCGCTCCAGCGCCGCGATCGCGAGACCGTCCTGCACGGCCGCGAGACCGGCGTCATCATCCGGACCCCCGATGGGCGGTTCTTCGAGCGCCACGAGGCGCTGCTACCGGCCGATCAGTGGGTGCTGGTGCAGCACGAACGGGTGGAGCCCATGCAGCTGGAGGCTCCGGTCGACGAGCACGGCGTCGCTCGGCCGGCAGCCCGCAAGGACCGCCTGCGGGCGCGACTGTCGAGCTTCTACTTCAAGGATGCCGTCAACCCGGTCACCCCTGCGGAACTCGCCGCAGCACGGCACCACGGCGAGGAGCACGAGGCCATCGAAGCGCCGGAGTCAGGTGGTGCTCGCACCATCGAGAAGGCCGAGCGATAGGACCCGGCGAACCATCGTGGCGTCAGCCGCACCTCGTTCACGCTCCACGGCATCGTGGTGAGTTCGGCCGACCTGAGTGCGGTCAGTCGCTGTCGCTGAGGTTCGCTCGGGCTCGTGAGTGGGGCGCCAGCCCCAATCGTGGCCTGGACCTGGGTCGTCGGCGGCAGATGGCAGGCTGGTGACTGTGCGGCCCATCAGCGAGGCGGAGTTCGACATCATCGTCCGCGATGCTCTCGACGGGGTGCCGGCTGAGCTGCTCGCCATGCTCGACAACGTGGTGTTCCTCGTCGAAGACGAACCGCCGGTCGACGAACCCGACCTTCTCGGCGTCTACGAGGGCACCCCGCTCACCGACCGGGGGGAGCTGTGGGCGGCCGGGTCGCTTCCCGACCGGATCACGCTCTTCCGTGGCCCGCTCATCCGGATGTGCGACGACGTCGAGACACTCACCGACGAGATCGCGGTCACCGTGGTGCACGAGATCGCGCACCACTTCGGCATCGACGACGACGCCCTCCACCGGCTCGGCTGGGGCTGAGGCGCTGTCGCGCGGCTGACAGGGTGTGGGCTCGGGCGTGCTCGTGGGCTGTCGCTGACCAGCGCTACGGTCA
>JBOFLR010000498.1:0-12663 GCA_051657965.1 Dermatophilaceae bacterium | reverse complement strand
TTTGCCCGCGACATCCACCCCGACCGAGGTGACGTGCACTCCTGGAGCGATGCGTTCCACGATCGGTGCACGGCTGGTGGTGGCGCAGACGATGACGTCGGCTCCATCGACCGCCTCGGCGATCGATGCCGCCGCCACGCAATCGTTGCGTCGGGCGAACTCGCGCACGTGGGCCGCGGTGCGGCCGGCCACTCGGATGTCGCCGAGCCGCGGCAGGATCGAACGAAGTGCGTCGAGCTGGAACTGGGCCTGGATGCCTGACCCGAGGATCGCCAGGCTGCTCGCGTCCTTGCGGGCGAGCACGTCGACGGTCAGTGCTCCGGCGGCTGCGGTACGGATCTCGGTGAGCCACCCTCCGTCGTCGATCAGAACCTCGATCGCACCGCTTTCGGCGCTCAGCACGAACGAGCAACCGTGGTTGCCGCCGATCGCGAACCCGCCGGACACCAGTTTGGCCACCATCCACGCGGACCCGTGCAGGTGGGCCCCTTTGACGTGCACCTCACCGCTCACGGGGTGGCGCATCAGGAACTCGTCCGGCATCTCGGCCCGGCGATCCGCCACGGTGGCGAAAGCACGCCTCATGGCATCGACGGCGTCGGGATAGCTGACGAGTCTCATCACGGTCGCCCGGTCGACGGTCCTCATGATCGCCGGCTCGTCAAGTGCCGTTCGAAGGCGACGAGGCCGGGTTCCAGACCGGATCGACCTACGCCGAACCGGAAACGGTCCGGCGGGACGTCGGCCAACGCCGAGCGATAGATCGACGAAGGCAGCACGACCGCACGCTGGTCGGCGATCAAGGACGCGGCGAACGCCTCGACCCCGTCGTCGCCCAGGTAGCGGGGGAAGGCCACGCAGCCGCCGACCGGTGGGCTCCAGTCGACGAGGTCGGGGTAGCGGGCGAACACCTCGCCGACCAGGCCGAGGTTGTGCCGCACGATCGCCCGGTTGCGCGCCCGGATACGCTCACCGTTGCGCAGCGCGATGGTCGCCAGGGCCTCCGACGGTCCCGCGTTGCAGATCGACGTGTAGTGCTTGGCGCGCTCGAGGCGCTCCAGCAACGATCGGTCCTGGCTTGCCAGCCAGCCGACGCGCAGTCCAGGAAGCCCGTACGACTTCGACATGACGTTGACCGACAATGCACGCGGTGAGAGATCGGCGGCCTGCGGAAGGGTCTGCGCTGGGTCGGTCTCGATCCCGCGGTACACCTCGTCGGACACCAGGACGATCCCGCGTTCGTCGCACAGCTCGACCAAGGAGCGCCAGGTCTCGTGGTCGGGGACGAAGCCGGTCGGGTTGTTGGGGAAGTTGACCCCGACCACCCGGGTGTTCGGACGCAACAGGTCCTCGAGGAGATTCAGGTCGACTGTCCAGCACAGGCCGGTGCCCTCCCCTCGCCAGAGAGGAAGCCCGACCACCTCGACCCCGTTCGCGATCGGCACCGATTCCATCGACTGGTAGTTCGGCACCGTCACGATCGCGTGGTCGCCAGGAGCGAGCAACTGTTGGAACGCCCAGAACATCCCCTCCTGGGCACCGGCCAGACATAGCACACCGTCGGGCCCGATGTGGTCGTACGTCGACGCGACCGCGTCCCGCAACAGCGTGGTCCCCCAGGTCGGCAGATAGGTGAGCCCGAGCGCGAAGAACGCCTCCCGCTCGTCGTCGGTCGCCATCGCGAGCAGTTCGCCGACGGTGAGCGTCTGCGCATCCGAGGCGGTCAGATGGTGATCGACGGCGAACTCGTGGCGACCGAGATAGACCTCGAGCGCGAAGTCGGGGAGAACCGAGCCCGCGAGTCGGATGGTGTCGGTAGGTCTCACTTCCGTGCCTCCTGCAACAGCGAGTAGATGGTGGCGCGCGACGAGCCGAGCGCTCGTGCCACGTGCTGGGCGGCGTGCCGGATCGCGAACACGCCCCTCCCGTCGAGCTCGCGCACCAGCTCGACACGGTCGCCTCTCGTGAGTCGCGCGCGGTCGAGGTGCCGTTGGCGAAGCCAGTCGTCGACGACCGAGTTGATCTGCTCCCTCCAGTCGCGCTCGAACAGCTCAGGTGGTGGGGAGGTGAGCGGGGCGGCGAACCGGCTCAGGATCGCGATCGCCTCGTCGAGCGGCGAGCGGTCGAGATTGATGCAGATCAGTCCTTGGCCGTCGGCGATGGTGACCGTCACCGAGGTGATCCGGTGTCCGTCCGACCCGACCTTCTCGTACGGGCCGAGCACGTGGTGGCCGTCGTCGTTCGCCGGCAGCTCGGTGAGCAACGACGGGTCGCCGACCTTGCGGCCGGAGAAGGAGTTCCAGATGGCCACGATGCGATCGCGAGGGACGTCGTGCACCACCACCTCCGCGCGGGGATGCAGCAGCGCGACGACGGCCTCGATCAACGGCGTGTACGGCGTCGTGTCCAACGGCGGCCTATCGGTCACAGCTGGACGATACGTCCGACCCAGACTTCTTGTCTATTTCACCTGCCACAGAACCGTGGACACCGCGGCTCGCCGGTGCCTAGAACTCGCCCTTCGGCACGTCGAGCTCGTTCTTCGCGAGCTCCTCGACGTTGACGTCCTTGAAGGTCACCACGCGCACGGTCTTCGCGAACCGCGCCGGCCGGTAGATGTCCCAGACCCACGCGTCGTGCATGGTGACGTCGAAGAACACTTCCCCGCCGTCGCTGCGCACCTTCACGTCGACGCTGTTGCACAGGTAGAAACGCCGCTCCGTCTCGACGACGTGGGTGAACAACCCGACGACGTCGCGGTACTCGCGGTACAGCGCGAGCTCCGCCTCGCTCTCGTACTTCTCGAGGTCCTCCGAGCTCATCCGTCTCCCACTCCTGCGACCACCGCGCCATCATCGTCCATGACCCCGGGCAGTCGCCACGAGGTGCGGTGCCAGGCCGACGGCCCGTGCCGCCGGAGGGCGGCGAGGTGGTCGGGGGCGGCGTAGCCCTTGTTCTCGACCCAGCCGTACTCGGGGTGGTCCACACCGAGATCGACCATCAGTCGGTCCCGAGTCACCTTGGCGAGCACCGACGCGGCCGCGACGGACGAGCACCGGAGATCGGCCTTGACCATCGTGGTCACCGGCGGAGCCGGCTCGTGGTCGTGCGTGAAGGCGAGCAGCCCGACGTCCTCGGGCGCGGTGAGCCAGTCGTGGTTCCCGTCGAGGATGACGAGGTCGGGCCGGATGTCGAGCGCCGCCAGCGCGCGGACCCCGGCCAGCCGCAGTGCAGCGAGGATGCCGATGTCGTCGACCTCGGCGGCCGATGCGTGCGCGACCGCGTGCCCGAGCGCCCATCGCTCGATCCGGGGCACCATCCGCTCGCGGGCGGCCGGCTGGAGCAGCTTGGAGTCGCGGACCCCCGATGGAGCGGAGCGGCACCGTTCGTCGACGGCGACGACACCGACGCTGACCGGGCCGGCGAGAGCGCCGCGGCCCACTTCGTCCATTCCCGCCAGAACGCGGTGGCCGTCGCGCTGTAGCGCACGCTCGACCCGCAGGCTGGGTCGCCGCGACACCGGGCGCCGCCGAGACACCGCGCGGGTCACGGCGCCGTCCGCGGACCGCGGACCTCGGTGAACGTCGCGGGATAGTCGGACAACCAGGACATGCGCTCCAGCGGCCAGACGACGGCGACGGCGCGCCCGGTGACCCTGTCGATCGGTACCGACCCGCCGGACCCGTCACCGGGGGGGTCATGGAACCGCGAGTCCTCGCTGTCACTGCGGTGGTCGCCCATCACCCACAGCCGGCCTTCCGGGACGGTGATGTCGAAGGTGAGCGAGCTCGGATCGTCCCCGGGTTTGAGATAGGGCTCGTCGACAGGCACCTCGTTGACGACCAGCCGGCGTTCGCCGTCGCAGCACACCACGCGGTCCCCAGGGAGACCGACCACCCGCTTGATCAGGTGGTTCTCGCTCTCGCTGGGCAGGAGCCCGACGAAGCGCAATGTCTCACCGACAGCTCCCCGGAGGCCGCCCTGCTCGGTGCGGGGCGGTGCCGCGAGCCAGTCCCCGGGATCCTCGAAGACGACGACGTCACCACGAGAGAGGTCGAGCGGCCCGGGGGTGAGCTTGGAGACGACCACCCGATCGCCGACACCGAGCGTGTCCTCCATCGAGCCGGACGGGATGAAGAACGCCTGGACGAACCATGTCTTGACGACGAACGACAGGACGAGCGCCAGCCCGAGCACCAACCCGACCTCCCGGCCGACGGCGAGGGCCCCGGAGATCAACCCGCGCCGGGCACCGGCACCGGGCTCGAGGCCCGATCCGCGGATGCCGCCACGTGCGCGGTCCCGTTCGGCACGAGCAGCTCGGGTGAGCTCGCCCGGCCCGCCCGTGAACTCGCCCGGCCTGCCCGGCTCGCGGGGCGCGGTGGACCGTTGCGCGCTGATGCCAGTGTCTGCACCGCCGGTCGACTCCAGGTCGTCGGTCAGCTCCCGTGGGGCGTCGTCGGGCTCGGCGCTCACCGGGCTCCTCCTGCGTCGACGCTGCCGAACCGGTCGAGCGGCCACAGCCGCCACACCGCCGTGCCGACGACGTCCTCGCTCTCGACCACGCGCCGGTCGGGTGTGCGAACCGTGACGCGGCCCTCGGCGACGGCCGTCACTGCGCCGAGCCGGCTCTGGGTGCCGATGTCGACCCCGAGCCACCCTGCGGTCGTGCTGAGGACCCGGCCGACCGGCCCGTCATCGACGGGGGTCCCGCGGTCGATGACGGCGGTGTCGGTCGTGTCGACGACCACCAGGTCGCCGGGTTCTGGCGCGCTGCGCATCTTCCACACGACCAGACGCTCTCCGGGTTCGACAACGGGGGCCAAGGCGGCCGAGGGCACGACATAGGTCTGCACGACCAGCGCTTGGACGAGGGCTGCGATCACGATCGCGACGGCGACGAGCACCAGGACCCGAGAGCGGCGTGGACCTCGACCGGCCGCGGCGACCGCGGCGGACTCGGCGTCGGGACGCGCGCTCACCCCGCGAGCCTAGTCGCCGGTCGCCGGCACGTCCTGACGTGGGCACAGCACATCCGGGACGAGGACGTCAGTGCGCGGCCGGGGTCTCGCGCTTCTCCTTGATCTTGGCCGCCTTACCCCGCAGATCGCGGAGGTAGTAGAGCTTCGCGCGCCGGACGTCGCCGCGAGTGACGACCTCGATCCGGTCGACGATCGGGGTGTGCAGCGGGAACGTACGCTCGACACCGACCCCGAACGAGACCTTGCGCACGGTGAAGGTCTCACCGACCCCGCCGCCATGCCTGCGGATGACGACACCCTGGAAGATCTGGATCCGGGACCGGGTCCCCTCGACCACCTTCACGTGGACCTTGACCGTGTCGCCCGCGCGGAACGCCGGGAGGTCGGTCCTGATGGACGCCCGGTCGAGCTCGTCGAAACGCTGCATGGCGCAATCGCTTTCTCGCGGCCTGCCACAGGTCATCCGCGGGGGTCGGGTACTGCTCTGGTCGGTGAGGGCGCGCCCGAGGCCGCGTGCACGGTTCGGACCAGGGCCCGAGGCACTCCCCCTGTGGCGGGGGCGCAAGGAGGCGGGCGCGGCTGATCAGTCTGCCAGAGCGTGCCGAGGTGACGAAATCGCGCAGCTCGCGGCTCGGCGAACGACTGAGCCGCTCAGACCGCGCCGTGGCCGTTGCGCGGCACGCGTTCGGCGTTGGCGATCTTCACGATGACCGGGTCGACCTTGGCGGCGTCGCCGACCAGCCGGATCAGGGCCCGCGCCGATCGCACCTGGTCGGGGGACACTCGCACGTACGTCTTCCTCACGGTCCGACTCCTTCCTGGTCGTCAGTGTCCTGGACGAACACGATCTCGTCCACCACCAGCCCGGCGTGAGGGTCGGTGACGTCGTCGCCGTCCGCACCGAGCCGGGCTCCGGCATCGAGCACTCGTTCGGCGAGCCTGCGCTCCTCCGCGGTGGCCAGGGCGCTCCCGGCCAGCTCCACGAGCACGACCCTACCGATCTCACGCCGGCGCGGGTCGTCGTCGACGATGTCCTCGAGCGCTGCCGTGAACCGGCGCCCCCACTCCTCACTGCGTCCCTGCCGAGCCTGCTGGTCGGTCTCGCGGAGCGTCCCCCACCAGGTCGCAGCGGCCCCGAGAGCAGCGCCGAAGAACGCCAACAGCGGCGTCAGCCAGTCGTCCATTCCCACCTCCGGTCCCCAGCCTGCCGGGTACGGCCCGATGACGCATGTGCAGCCGTCGCCGGACGGCGTCGTCCGCGTCATCCGCTCGCCGTCCGCACCCTTCGCGCCGTCCGCTCGTGGTCCGTGTCGTCCGGACCGACGCCCGACCTCGGCCCATGATCAGCCGGGCCTAGCGTGGGCCCGTGACGATCGACCCCGGCCTGCCTGTCGCCCTTGCCGTCATCGCCCTGCTCGTGATCACCGTCTCGGCCTACCTCGCCGGAGACCTGCCCGCTCCCCTCTCGACCCTGGCCGCGGCGGGGCGCGCCGTCGCGCAGCTCTCCGTGGCTGCGCTCGTCATCGCCGCGGTGGTTCGCTCCCTGGCACTGTCGGTCGCACTGCTCGTGGGCATGTTCGCCGTGGCGGTGGCAACGACCGTGCGGCGGGTCGGGGCGCCACGAGCCTGGCCGTGGGCGGCCGGCGCGATGCTCGCCGGGCTGCTGCCGGTGGTCGCGGTCGTCCTGCTCACCGGGACCATCCCGGCGACGGGGATCGCCCTGGTGCCCGTCGTCGGCATCCTCGCCGGCAACACCATGAACGGTCACACCCTCGTCGGCCGGAGGTCGTTCGCCGCGCTGCGCGAGGAGCACGCGCAGTACGAGGCCGCCCTCTCGATCGGGCTGAGCCGCGAGCAGGCGATCGGCGAGGTCATCCACCGGCGGATTCCCGAAGCGCTGGTGCCCGGGCTCGACCAGGTGCGCACCGCCGGTGTCGTGACCCTGCCCGGCGCGTTCATCGGTGTGCTGCTCGGCGGTGGCAGCCCGGCTCAGGCGGCGGCCGCGCAGGTCGTGGTGCTGATGGGCATCATGGCCGCGCAGACGGTGACCGCCGTCGCGGCGGAGCGCCTCATCCGCCAGGCGCGGCTGCTCCCCGACGACCTGCGAGCCGCCCTTCGTCCGTAGCCTCTGCCGTGCCCCCGAATCAGGTCGTGCCGCGCCCTTCGAGCACGACACGGTCCGAGGCTGCGCTCACCGGGATCGGTACTTGGTGAGGTCGACCGTGCCGGGGAAGGCGCCCTCACCGGGCACCAGGCGGTAGCCCGCCCGCCGGTACCGGCGGATGTTCGCCTCGCTGACCCGACCGGTGTTGATCCAGAACGTCGTCACGGACGGCGGTGCCGCCGCCTCGGCGAGGGCGAGCAGCTCGCGCCCGAGGCCGCGCCCCTGCAGGTCGGGTGCGACCATGAGCCGGCCGGTCTCCCAGACCTCGTCGTCGCCCGGACGCACCCGCCCGCGCACGGAGCCCACCAGGCGGCCGCCGGTGCCGTCGGGCCGGCGCGACCGCACCACCCAGGTCGTCCACTCGTGCAGCGATGTCGCGACCGCCTCGAGGGGCTCATCGAGCGGCGGGATCGACCAGTTGCCGGACAGTCGCCCCTCGGGCAACCAGCAGGCCCGCTGAAGCACGACGAGCTCGGGCACGTCGGCCAGGACCGCGACCCGCACGTCGAGGTCGGCCAGACCGGATGCCGCTGCCGCCGGCTCGAGCAGGTCGGGCCGCCGGGCGGCGGTCCGCGAGAGGCGCTGTTCGTGTCGCCAGCGCTCGATCGCCGCGTGGTCCCCGGACAGCAGCACGGACGGCACCTCCCGCACGGTGACACCGTCGTGCCAGGCGGCGGGCCGGGTGTAGACGGGATACTCGAGCAGCCCGCCCTCGTGCGACTCCTCGACCAGGCTCTCGGCATTGCCGACCACCCCGGGTAACAGCCGGGCCACCGCCTCGACCACGGCGAGCACCGCCACCTCACCACCGTTGACGACGTAGTCGCCGAGCGAGACGACCGTGACCGGCATCCGCTCGGCGGCGTGCTCGTACACCCGCTCGTCGATCCCCTCGTACCGGCCGCACGCGAACGCGAGCCACGGCTCGCCCGCCAGCGCGCGCGCCATCGCCTGGGTGAACGGCACACCTCCCGGCGCGGGCACGAGGAGGTGCGGGACCGTCATCCCCTCGCCCGCCCCGGCCGCGACGACTGCGCCCAGCGCCTCGGCCCACGGCGCGGCCTTCATCACCATCCCGGCCCCACCGCCGAAGGGAGCGTCGTCGACGGTGCGATGCCGATCGTTCGCGAAGTCCCGCAGGTCGTGGACGTGCAGGTCGAGGATGCCGTCGCCGCGGGCCTTCCCGATCAGGGACAGGTTCAGCGGCGCGAGGTACTCGGGGAAGATCGTGACGACGTCGAGGCGCACGGCTGTCACGTCTCCAGGTCGAGGAGCCCGGGTGGCGCGTCGACCACCACCCGGCCGGCGGCGAGGTCGACCTCGGGCACGAGCGCGGTGACGAACGGCACCTGCGCGTCGGTGCCCGACGGGAGCCGGATGACGAGCCGGTCCTGGGCCGCGCCGAGCTGCAGGCCGACCACCTCGCCGAGATCGGCTCCGCTCGGGTCGACGACGTGCAGGCCGACGAGCTGCCGCTCGGTGAAGGAGCCGTCGTCTCCGCCCTGTTCGGTCTCGTCGCCGCTGACCACGAGGCGGGTGCCGCGCAGGCTCTCGGCGCCGGTGCGGTCGGGCACCTCGTCGAACGCGACGAGCCAGATACCGCGGTGCACTCGCGTGGAGCGCACCGTCAGAGCTCGCGGAACCCCGCTGCCCGATGCGGCCTCGGTACCGAGCACAGCTCCGACGGCGAGCCGACGCTCGGGCTGGTCGGTGTGCAGTCGCACCGTGACCTCACCGCGCAGCGCGTGCGGCTTACCGATCCGGGCGACCACGATGCTCACGATCGGCATCCTTCCGGCCAGCTCACGGCCCTACGCGCCCTGACCGCACGGCGTCCCGGCACCCTGCCGATCGGGTGGACACCTGGGTCAGCGCACCCGGTCGGTATCGACGATGTCGATGCGCACTGGGCGGCCACCGGCCAACGCGCCCATGACGGTGCGCAGTGCGCCGGCGGTACGACCCGAGCGGCCGATGACCCGACCGAGATCCTCGGGATGCACCCGCACCTCGAGGATCTCGCCGCGGCGCAGCTCCTTGCGGCGCACCTGGACCTCGTCCTCGTGGTCGACGATGCCGGTGACGAGGTGCTCGAGAGCCTCCTCGAGCACGGTCAGGAGTCCTTCGCCTCGGTGTCGGCGGCGGGGCTCTCCGGCGCGGCACCCTCCGGCGCTGGGGGTGCGTCGGCGGCGGTCTCGGTGGCGGCGGACTCGGCCGTAGGAGCCTCCGCCGACGCGTCCGCGGCAGCCGCCTCGGCGGCCGAGCCTGTCTCGCTGGCCGGAGCGGCCTTCTCGGCGGCTGGAGCGGTCTTCTTCGCGGCCCGCTTGCGTGGCGTGGTGGCGCCGGACCCGTCGTCGGTGGCCGAGGTGCCGGCGGCGGCCACCGCGGCCTCGTAGAGGTCCTTCTTCGCCGGCTTCGGCTCCTTGACCCTGAGCGTGCCCTCGGCTCCGGGCTCGCCGCGGAACTTCTGCCAGTCGCCGGTGACCTTGAGCAGGGCCATGGTGGCCTCGGTCGGCTGCGCGCCGTTGCCCAGCCAGTACTGGACGCGCTCGCTGTCGATCTCGATCAGCGAGGGCTCCGCGGTGGGGTGGTACTTGCCGATCTCCTCGATCGCCCGGCCGTCGCGCTTGGTGCGCGAGTCCATGACGACGACGCGGTAGAACGGGGCACGGATCTTGCCCATGCGCTTGAGACGGATCTTCACGGCCACGGTGGGTGGTCTCCTCGTGCATCGTGAGCGCGGCGAGACCGCGCCTGAGATCGCGCGGGGTGCCGGGTGCTCGGTGTAGGCGTCCGGTCCGAGTCGGCGGCGCACGAGGCGCGGCATCCGACCGGACGGGTACAGCGTGCAAGTGTGCCAGACCCGTCACGGGTAGCAACAATCCGCCGGCCGCCGTCATGCAGGATGAAGCGCCCGCCACGTCGCGGCCTCAGCGGCTCTGCCACGCCTCGGGAGCCTCCGCCATCGCCCGCACGTGGTCGGGGAGGTCGCCGTGGAGGACGTCGGCGAGGGAGGTCCGGTCGAGGACGTCGCGCAGTGCTGCCCGGGCCGCCACCCACACCGTGCCGAGGTGCTCGGCCGGCCCGGTGTAGTGCGCCTCGTGGACCCGCAGGCCGCGCACCTCGGCGAGCGGACCGTCGACGATGCGGAGCACGGCGCCGAGGGTGATCTCGGCGGGGTCGCGAGCCAGCCGGTAGCCGCCACCGCTCCCCCGGCGGCTGACGACGAGCCCGGAGCGTCGGAGATCGCCGAGGATCGCCTCGAGGAACTTCGTCGGCACCTCGGCGCGCCGGGCCAGCTCCTCGGCCGAGTGGTTGGCCGTACGAGCGGGGTCCGCCGCCAGCACCAGCAGCGCCCGCACGGCGTAATCGGCGCGAGCGGAGACGTCCACGGCGGTCATCCTGCCACCCGGCGGTACGTCATCCGATCGTCGTGTTTCCCCGAACGGCTTGCCCGCACCGGCCGATATCTCTATCTTTCCTAGTTGTCCGGTAGGAAAAATCGATCAGCATCAGGGGTCGCTGTGCGACGTCTCGTCCTCCTCGCCCTCGTCGGGCTCGGTGCGCAACTCGTCGACGGGTCGCTCGGCATGGCCTACGGCGTCACCTCGACCACGCTGCTGCTCGCCATCGGCACGAACCCGGCCGCGGCGTCGGCCACGGTTCACCTCGCCGAGATCGGTACCACGCTGGCCAGCGGGGCCGCCCATTGGAAGTTCGGGAACGTCGACTGGAAGGTCGTGGCCCGGATCGGCATCCCCGGAGCGGTCGGCGCGTTCGCCGGGGCGACCTTCCTCTCCAGCCTCGACACCTCTGTCGCCGCGCCCGTGATGTCGCTCATCCTGCTCGGCCTCGGCAGCTACGTCCTGGTCCGCTTCACCGTGAGAGGCCTACGCCGCGACCGGCTCGACTCCCCGCTGCGCAAGCGATTCCTCGGCCCGCTCGGTCTGGTCGCCGGGTTCGTCGACGCCACCGGCGGCGGAGGGTGGGGCCCGGTCGGCACGCCCGCGATCCTCGCGAGCGGCCGGCTCGAGCCGCGCAAGGTCATCGGCTCGATCGACACGAGCGAGTTCCTCGTCGCCGTCGCCGCGAGCTTCGGCTTCCTCCTCGCGCTCGGCTCGCAGGGCATCGACGTCGCCTGGGTCGCAGCTCTGCTCCTCGGCGGCCTGGTCGCGGCACCGATCGCAGCCTGGCTGGTGCGGCACATCCCCCCGCGCGTGCTCGGCTCGGCGGTCGGCGGCGTCATCGTGCTCACCAACACCCGCACCATCCTGCGCAGCGACTGGGTCGCCGCGCCCGACGCGATCCGCTACGTCGTCTACGCCGCCGTCGCCCTCGTGTGGGCCGCAGCCGTCGCCTGGTCGCTGCGCGCACACCGGGCCGAGCTCGCCCTCGCTCGCGAGCTCGCGAGCGTCGAAGGCGAGCCACGTGAGGAGGGAGCTTCCGCCGCAACCGCCTGACCGGCATCCGGCCACGTCCCACCGATCGCCGGAGGCGGTCCATCCTGCGGGGTTCGTCGGTCATCCGCGAAGCGCGGATGTCCGGGAGGTGCGGCCGGCCGGACCGAGCAGACGGCGGTCAGCCGCCGCGGATGACGTTGCCGCGCAGCACGATGGCGGTGGGGTGGGCGAGCACGCCGATGTCCTCGCGCGGGTCGTCCGGGTAGACGACCAGGTCGGCCTCCTCGCCCTCCTCCAGACCCGGGCGGCCGAGCCACTCCCGGGCCGACCAGGTCGCCGCGGCGAGCGCCTCCAGGGTCGAGAACCCGCAACGGGTGAGCCGCTCGACCTCCTCGGCCACCAGGCCGTGCGGGAGCGAACCCCCGGCATCCGTGCCGACGTAGACGGGGACGCCGGCGTCCCGGGCGGCGGCGATCGTCGCGTAGCGGCGCGCGTGGAGGTCGAGCATGTGCCGGTGGTAGTCGGGGAACTTCTCCCGGGCCGGCTCGGCGATCTGTGGGAACGTGTCGATGTTGACCAGGGTGGGGACGATCGCGATCCGCTGCGCGGCGAATGTCTCGATCGTGTCCACGTCGAGGCCGCAGGCGTGCTCGACGCAGTCCGTGCCGGCCGCGGCGAGATCGCGCAGCGACTGCTCCCCGAAGCAGTGCGCGGTGACCCGGGCACCCTCGTCGTGCGCGGCGGCGACCGCGTCGGCGAGCACGTCGGCCGGCCAGCACGGCGTGAGGTCGCCCGCGTCGCGGTCGATCCAGTCGCCGACGAGCTTGACCCAGCCGTCGCCCGCACGGGCCTCGAGCCGCACCCGCTCGACGAGCTGGTCGGGCTCGACCTCCCAGGCGTAGTTCCGGATGTAGCGCCGGGTGCGGGCGATGTGCCGGCCGGCGCGGATGACGCGGGGCAGGTCCTCGCGGTCGTCGATCCAGCGGGTGTCGGACGGCGAGCCGGCATCCCGGATGAGGAGCGTGCCGGCGTCGCGGTCGGCGGTGGCCTGGGCCTCGGCGGTCGCGTCGTCGACCGCGCCGTGCCGGTCCAGGCCCACGTGGCAGTGCGCGTCGAC